>JAUZPJ010000505.1 GCA_030706025.1 Bacillota bacterium
CGACTGCAGCAGGAACTCCTTCAACAGTATCTTCAGTTTTTTGAGCATTTTCAGTACTTAATGCATTAACGGTTTGATAGATGCCATAAGTCGTGCCACCAATCAATAGTCCCAAGGACGTAAAAAAAACAAGTAACGTAAGCGGGAAGGGGGTTCTTAAGTTCAGAAGTTTAAATGCTAAATAGGCTGTTTCGTTGGGTTCAACTAGTTGCCGCCAATAGACAACCACTTTGTTAAACCCTGCAACCGTAACGCCAACAGCGTTATAAGGAGGAACCACGTACCAAAAGGTAACGGAACGTGGGCACAAGTTAAAGGGGTTTAGTTTACCGGCTAACAGTTGTCGAAGTCCATCAGGTATTTTTGGACAGACCAGTTCAGAAAACCTTCGTTCTTCAAATAGGGAATGGAAAAGAAGGGGGGGACGGTAAAAGTAGCGTCCGAGATAGTTTTGTAAGAGCGTACTTATCTTACCTTGCCTCAAAAAATCTCCCCCTTAAAACTCATCAATGATCCATCCGCCTGCTTTTTCGATGGGTGATTCAGTATAACCAACGGTACTTAAAATCAGCCATGTCCAAAAGATAGAATTAACAATAGCCAAAAAAGTGGGGACCGGAAGCCAAATCCCCCAGAACTTAGTCGCGTTAATCGCGCTCGATGATTTTGGCTTTGTATTACAGGTTCTCGCTTTTTGGGCATTGGACATTGATTTCTGACCAGTTTGCATCATAGTATTTGCAGCATTCATCTCGATCTTCCTTTGCTCATGATATTGCTACTTAGTCATTTCAAAATTACGGAAAATGACTCCACCCAAGATCATTGAGACAACAAATGATCCTACTAACCAAATAGCCCAATAGCTTTGAATCAACCACAAAGGGTTAACTTGTCTAGCCACAATAATCCCCCTCAATACCTATCCTGTATACATAATATTCCTCTGTAGGTATAATGTGAGAACTAATTTCTTTAGAAGCGTATCGATTCGTAAAAACGTCTCCAATATGGTACGATTAAAAGTATTGCATTAGATTGGTGTATCGTTGAGGGGGAACTAGTTATGAAAATTTTAGTCGTAGGTTTGGGTGCCTTAGGAACGGTGTATTCTTGCTTTTTAAGTTTAGCGGGTCACGAAGTAACAGGGTTTGGCCGACCGGCAAGTATTAACAAGATAAAAACCAATGGAGTAAAAGTAACTGGAATTTGGGGGGAGCACTCGGCAGAATTCATGAGTGTCGTATCCGATGTTAGTGAACTCGTTAATAATCACTATGATATGATTATTATTACCGTCAAAACATTTGCCACAGAAATCATTGCCCAACAAATTGCACCTCTCGTAAGAGAAAAGACGAATGTTTTCCTATTTCAAAACGGATATGGAAATCTCGAGGCAGCGGCCAATTTCATCCCTGAAGATCGACTCATCCTTGGCCGGGTCATATTCGGGGCTGAAACTTTAGCTCAAGGTGAGACTAAGGTCACAGTCATTGCCGACGATGTTATTATCGGATCCCCTAAAAACCTCATCAGCCCCGAACTGCTAGAGGACTACGCTGCAGTATTTCTTAAAGCAGGAATTCCGACAAAAGCCTCTCGGGAAATCATGAAGTATGTTTGGGGAAAGATCATTTATAATTCCGCGCTTAATCC
>JAUZPJ010000506.1 GCA_030706025.1 Bacillota bacterium
AAATAGAAACAGAAAAAGAAGCAGAAACACAGGCAGAAACAAAAATCGTCAGCGGCTTTGCAAAAGTCGGCAGTCGAACAGCAGTGACGATTGCTCGTCTGAACATGGCGGCGAAGGTTGAAGTTGACTTGAGTGATGGGAGAATAAGGGGAGCAAGGTGGGTCGTGGGCGCTTTAGGGCCGGTCCCGTTTCGCCTTGAGGAGTTGGAACTGTGTTTAGTGGGAAAGATTGTTAATCAAGATTTGGCAGAGGAGATTGCTGACCGGCTAGCCGAAGCAGTGGATCAGGCGATCCCCGGGAGATACTCCCAAGGGTATAAACGTCAGGCCATTCAGGGTTTAGGCTATGATCTTTTGTCTGATTTGTTTCCAGAGCAGATAGGGAGGTAAGAGGATGCCCGTGAATGTTTTGGTTCAAACGTTTCGGCAGATTTTTGATTCGATTGAAGAAGGCGTCATTGTAACGGATCGTGAGGGCAAAATCATCTTCTACAATTCCGAGTTAGCTAAATTAGAAGAGCTACTATCTGAAAATGTCGTTGGAAAATATCTTACCGAAGTCTACGATGCAGTGACGTTGGAAAGCAGCGAACATTTAAGGGTTGTTCTTACCGGTGAGCCGGTTCTGGAAAAACATAAAACCTATTTTACCAACCAAGGGAAAGAGGTCACTATTGTTGCCAGTACTTATCCGGTGTTGGAGAACGGTGAGGTTATTGCAGTCTACTCGGTGTGTAAGAATATTTCCAAGTATAAGGAACTGTTGACTAAAACCATACAATCTCAGGATCAAATCGGGTTGGACGGGTGTCAACGTGATAATGGTACCCGTTATACGTTTGAAACGATTAAATATGTTAGTCCCGCCATGCAGGAACTGATTGATTCTGCCAAGAAAGCGGCAGAGGCAGAGGCCTTCGTCTTAGTTTCCGGGGAGACGGGGACCGGTAAGGAATTATTGGTTCAAGCAATTCACAATCACAGTGCCCGCAAGAGGGAACCGTTTGTGGCGGTTAATTGTGCTGCCATTCCGGAAACGTTGCTGGAAAGTACTCTTTTTGGTACGGCTAAAGGAGCTTTTACAGGGGCGGTAGAAGCGAAAGGTCTGTTTCATCAAGCCGGGAACGGGACCTTATTTTTAGATGAACTTAATTCTTTAAATAGTGGCCTTCAGGCTAAGCTCTTGCGTGTCCTGCAAGAAAAAACGCTCAGGCGTGTGGGCGGGACTGTGGAGATTCCGGTTAACTGTCGAGTCATCAGTTCTACGAATGTCGATCCTTGGGAATTAGTGAATAATGGTACTTTGCGCAAGGATCTCTTTTATCGATTGGCGGTTATGACTCTTTATGTTCCTCCGTTAAAAGAGCGGCGGGACGATATTAAGGTTTTAATAGACCATTTTATGAAGCAATACCAAAAAATTTATGGATTAGGGAATATTTTAATCAGCGATAAGCTAAAGGATATCCTTATGAGATATCAGTGGCCCGGCAATGTACGCGAATTAGAGCACATTATTGAAAGTGCTATGAACATGCTGGATGGCGGGAAAGAAATCACCATTGACTATTTGCCGCATTACCTAAAATCAAAGTT
>JAUZPJ010000507.1 GCA_030706025.1 Bacillota bacterium
GATTCTTTCACGATTAACCAAATTGAACTCTCCCTTAAATAGCTTTTCACATATTATTTCCCGAACAAAGTCTTTTACAACTTAAAAATTTTTGAGCTCAAATAGGCGGTACACGAAACTATAATCTCCAAGAGTAGTAACCTTTACAATTCGACATCATTTGGCAGAATTGTATGATATGATCATAAGTAAAATGGCGTGTGGGAAAAAGGATTTTGGTGCTCAGTAAATTTGGGGGAGTAGGTTTATGGGGGTAAATGTTAATATTGAGGATAATGGATATTTGGGGATTCAAAAGGATAGTTCAATAGGGTACGCCTACCACAGAATGCTGTTCGACGAACGTGGGATTCCCATTGATTATGTCCTTTTAAAGACGAATACTGCTTATAAACAACTGATAGGAATAAGTGAGGATCAAATCCTAGGAAGAAAATTTACGGAGTTATTATCTGACCAAATGAAGGACGAATTGGATTACATAGAGAAATTTGGCCGGGTTGCTCTTCATAACGAAAGCTTTAAGTTTGAATTCTATTCTGAGCCTTTAAACAAATGGTACCTAGTTTCTGCGTTTAGTGTTCAATATTTATGCTTTACATTAATGTTTCACGATATAACCGATACGAAAAACTTAGTAAACAAATTACAGAAAGCGAATTACCTTAATGAAATACTGCTGAATGCAATCCCCCATCCGGCTTTACTAATCCGCAAGGATCGCAAGGTGATAGCAGCAAATAAAATAGCAAGGGAAGCGGGCTCGATCATAGGAGGGTATTGTTGGCGGGATTGGGGTGCTTGCCAATATATAAATGCCGAAGATATGGCGCGTGTGAGTACTTATAATGTAGGCACTGATAAGGTAATACGCTGCCACTTCTGTAAAGGTGACGTTGCTTTAAGAAAAAATGGGGCTGTCAATATCAAAGAAAAGCTGGGCGAAATTTTTTGGGATATTTATTGGGTTCCTACCCAAGAAAAAGACGTATATTTGCATTATGCGATTGATATAACTGAGCAAATAAAAACACAAGAAGAAATTGCTCGCCTTGACCGTCTTAATCTTATCGGACAAGTAGCCGCTGGTATTGGCCATGAAATTCGCAATCCTTTGACTGTCGTTAGAGGTTATCTCCAATTAATGGGATCAAGACCGGAGTTTCAGTCTCAAAACACAACGATTGAAACGATGATTAATGCACTTGATCAAGCAAACTCCATCATAACCGAGTTTCTTTTACTCGCTAGAAACAAGCCTACTGAAATGGAAATGCAAAATATCGATAAACTATTGATGAGGTTATACCCCTTATTGGAAGCGGATGCTTTTACCCAGAATAAACAACTAGTGATTGAAACGGGAGATACACCGGACATTCTCCTGGATTCAAAAGAGATTTCTCAATTAGTTCTAAATTTATGCCGCAACGGACTTGAAGCCATGTCAGAGGGTGGTATGCTGACTATGCGTTCATTCGTCCAAGATCAACAAGTCATCCTATCGGTTCAAGATCAGGGGTCTGGAATTCCTGCGGAGTATTTGGACAAGCTCGGAACTCCCTTCTTTAC
>JAUZPJ010000508.1 GCA_030706025.1 Bacillota bacterium
AATGTGACGTAGAAAACTTAATAATTCCATGTAATTTAATTATCGCACAAGCCTTCCGCAAACTATGGGGATTTATGTCTACTACAAAAACTGATCTTTTTTCTCTTTTTAAGCATTAAGAGCATAATCTCTCGAACTATGGAAAACCCCTGGACACAAGTTTAGGTTTAGAGGCCAAGGGTAACAATTACATAAAAAGAGGCATTGGTTCCACGCAAGAACCTCCGCCTCTAAACTTTTAACGACATTCTATTAACTAAAACCCAATATCTATTTTGCAACACCGGTTTTTTCATTAAATTGTTCAATTAATTTATCAAGTTCCGGTCCCATTTGATGCAGCTTGCCCCAATATTCGTCATAATCATACCATTGTGCATTAAGATCGTTCACATCATACTCTTGTTGTTCAATCCAAGTATAATACTTAAGATTATGGATGCGCTTTCTGGTCAAGTATGTTAACTCTTCCATACTGTCGGTTCTAACAGCCAATACGTTTTTATTATGATCAACGGCAGCATTAAGGGAGCTATATTTATTGCCCCTTTCCTCCTCCATCTCTCGTAACCTTGATTGATACATTTCTGCAGAGTCAGTAAGGACGGTCATCACAATATCGTTTTCAGTCAACTCGTAGTACTTTGCGAATTTTATACAACATAGGATATTTGCTGCACCAGAAATTCCAACCCACGAAAGCTTCGAAATAACCTCTTCGGATATCCCCTGCTCTCTTAAATAGTCCTGTCCAGCAGGTTCATTAAAGAGACGGAACATTCCTAAGCTGTCATTGTCATCAATTGCAATCACCATATCAGTATTTTTGACATTATGAACCCAAGGGATATGTTTATCACCGATTCCTTCAATTCTATGTTCACCAAAACCATTATTTAGCAAGGTTGGGCATTGTAAGGCTTCGCCTACAGCGATTTTAGCATTTGGATATTGGTCTTTTAAGTAATCTCCGCTGCCAAGCGTACCACCAGAACCCGAAGTTAAGCATACACCTGCAAATTTTCCCTTCGAGCCAATTTCAGCTTTAATAATGTCATGCATAGCATTTCCTGTAACTTCATAATGCCACAAATGATTACCCAATTCTCCAAATTGATTAAAGATTACAACGTTATCTCTAGTTCTACGAAGTTCCCAGGTTTTATCATAGATTTCCTTGACATTACTTTCACTGCCTGGGGTTGCAATAACCTCACCGGCAACCGTTTTAAGCCAATCAAAACGCTCTTTACTCATATTCTCTGGCAAAATAGCAATCGATTTACAGCCTAATAAAGCAGAATTATAAGCTCCCCCACGACAGTAGTTACCAGTTGAAGGCCATACTGCTTCATGATATTTTGGATCGAATTGGCCACTCACTAAACGAGGAACTAAACAAGCAAAGCTAGCTCCGACCTTATGTGCTCCAGTCGGAAAAAACTTTCCTGACATAGCAATGATTCTAGCTTTAACCCCTGAAATTTCAGGAGGGATTTCAACATAGTTCGGTAACTGATTATATAAGCCTCCTTCTTTAACAGGCTCATTCTTCCAAGAAATTCTG
>JAUZPJ010000509.1 GCA_030706025.1 Bacillota bacterium
GTTCCTATTCCTAAGACAGCACATGGAATACCGTAGGAGTTATAGTAATTTGCATCACTTCCACCACCGGTTGCTTTTATTTCCGGTTCCCATCCAAGTTTACGTATTGCGGCCTGAGCACTTGATATTACTGGCATATCCAGGGTAAGTTCATAGGGGTCATACACTCTCTGTACCGTTACTTGAGATTTGCCACCCTGTTCATTTACGGTACGCTCGAATATGCCCTTAATTTTGTCTGATATTTCTTCAAGCTCGGTCAGATTATGACTCCTGGTTTCCCCTTTAATGACTACGGTTTCCGGCACAATATTTGTGGCTAGACCGCCATTGATTATACCGATGTTTACCGTAGTCATCTCATTAATTCGGCCATTGGGAATCTGTGATAAGGCTTTTGCCGCCAAAATAATTGCGTTAAGTCCCTTTTCGGGTTCAATTCCAGCATGAGCCGATCGCCCATTTACCTTAAATATTAAACTGTTTTCACCGGGAGCTTTATTGATGACCTTTCCGGGGGAACCACTTGAATCAAATACATAGCCCAAATTTGCATGTATTAGAGACCTGTCTATGTGTTTAGCTCCGGAACCGCCTTCCTCGGCAACAGAAAAGACTACTTGTATTTCACCGTGGGATATGTTTTGTTCTTTGACCTGCCTTAAAGCCTCCAAAATTGAAACTAACCCAGCCTTGTCATCGCCGCCCAAAACTGTATTTCCGGATGACCGAACGATTCCGTTACTAACAATTGGGTTGACTCCGCGACAAGGCTCAACGTTGTCCATATGGGCTGATAACATAAGTACGGGGGCCTGCGGCGACGTCGAAGGCAGGGAAGCGATTAGATTACCACAGTTACCACCGATGGATTGTCCGGCATGATCCTCTATAACATTAAGTCCTATCGCATTGAGCTTATTTTTAAGTACCTCTGCAATTTCCCGCTCAGCAAGAGTCGGACTTGTAATGCGCACTAATTCGAGAAATTCATTTAAGATTCTTTCACGATTGACCAAATTGAACTCTCCCTTAAATAGCTTTTCACATATTATTTCCCGAACAAAGTCTTTTACAACTTAAAAATTTTTTTGAGCTCAATAGGAGGTACATGAAACGATAATCTCCAAGAGTAGTAACCTTTACAATTCGACATCATTTGGCAGAATTGTATGATATGATCATAAGTAAAATAGCGTGTGGGAAAAAGGTTTTTTGGTGCTCAGTAAATTTGGGGGAGTAGGCTTATGGGGGTAAAAGTTAATATTGAGGATAATGGATATTTGGGGATTCAAAAGGATAGTTCAATAGGGTACGCCTACCACAGAATGCTGCTCGATGAACGTGGGATTCCCATTGATTATGTCCTTTTAAAGACGAACACAGCTTATAAACAACTGATAGGAATAAGTGAGGATCAAATCCTAGGAAGAAAATTTACCGAGTTATTATCTGACCAAATGAAGGACGAATTGGATTACATAGAGAAATTTGGCCGGGTTGCTCTTCATAACGAAAGCTTTAAGTTTGAATTCTATTCTGAGCCTTTAAACAAATGGTA
>JAUZPJ010000051.1 GCA_030706025.1 Bacillota bacterium
GTGTTACGGCGTGCAACATTACGGGCAGCCACTTCGAGAAGGCCAGGCACCAAAGAAGTACGCATCACACTAAGTTCTTCCCGTAACGGATTAAGCAAGGGAATCGAGTGTTTAGGGCTCCCCCATTGGGCATCAGTGTCTGCCCGAGTAAACGTATAGGTCATTACCTCATCCATCCCAGATTGAGCCAGGGTTCTTCGCAATCTGCGTCGAAACTCCTGTTCGGGGGTTCTTCTGCCTTGCGTCTGATCCCCTTGGGGCAGAGTAGTAGGAATACGATCATAACCAATCAAGCGAGCAACCTCTTCCATAAGGTCCTCCTCGATTTCGATGTCTGAACGGTAAGTTGGAACCTCAACACTAAAGCACCCGTCTTGTTCCCGATACACAAAGTTTAAGTCCTCTAAGACTTGGCGTACCTCCGCTATTTTAAGTTCGATCCCAAGGACTGTTGAAGTAGTTTGAACGGATAGATTCACTTGTCGGCGCGAAGGAAGTCGCTTCACGTCGTCAACTAAGGCAACCGGTCTTCCAGCCCCTAACTCTAACAGCAGATCACACACTCTACCCAATGTAGCCACGCATCCATGAACATCAATCCCCTTCTCGAAACGATTGGAGGCTTCAGACCTTAATCCTAAGCGTCGGCTTGTTCGGCGAATACTCACCGCGGAAAAATGAGCGGATTCAATCATCAGTCGTGTTGTACTCTGCGTTACTTCACTGTCTAATCCCCCCATGACCCCTGCCAGACCTAAAGGCACGTGATCATCAGCAATGAGTAAGGCGTCTGATTGTAAGTTTCGTTCTAGTCCATCTAAGGTGACAATCTTTTCGTCGGGATGCGCAGCTCGAACGTGGACATCTCCTCGTATCTTATCTCGGTCAAAGGCATGTAAAGGTTGTCCCATCTCCAACATGCAGTAGTTTGTAATATCCACAATATTATTAATCGGGCGTACACCTGCAGCTTTCAGCCGTCTCTGCATCCATTCCGGAGAAGGAGCTATATGAACGTCCTCCACTACAAGCCCCGCATAACGCCAACATAACTCTTCATCTTCGATCACAATCCGAAGATCAGGATCTGTGGGCAGAGAGAGTGTTTGATTTGGTTCCGCCCATTTAGGTAAATGAGGCTTTTTCTTAGTAAGACTCGCCACTTCCCGAGCGACATTTACCATAGCCAGACAATCCGGCCGGTTCGGATAGAGTTCTAGGTCTAAGACACTGTCTTCAAGGCCTAAATAGCGGCCAAAATTTTCCCCTATAGGAGCGTCTGATGACAAGACAAGGATACCGCCCTCACTGCGATCTAACCCTATCGTGGCATCAAGCAGTAGTTCCTCACGAGAGCACAACATACCTTGGGAGACCACTCCTCTAAGTTTAGACTTCCGAATGGATAGTTCATTAGGAAGAGTTGCCCCGATCATCGCCACCGGAATTCGGTCGCCTTCTAACAGATTTTGGGCTCCTGTAACAATCGTCACTTCTTCTTGACCTGCGTTTACAACACAAACCCATAGACGGTCTGCGTCTGGATGCTTCGTTAAACTAACGATTTCCCCGATAACAACTTTTTCAAATCCTTTGTTTAGGTTCTCGACATTCTCAACTTCAATACCGCCACGGGTTAATGTTTCTGCTAATTCTTCTGCACTCTGATCGACATCAACCAGTTCGCGCAGCCATTCAATGCTGACTTTCATGACCATTCCCCCCTTAAAACTGCTGCAAAAAGCGCAAGTCATTATCAAATAAGAGTCTCATATCTTCAATCCCGTATTTGAGCATGGCAATACGCTCTACCCCCATGCCAAACGCAAACCCGGTTACTTCCTTCGGATTATAACCACCCATCTCTAAGACTTTGGGGTGAACCATTCCCGACCCCAATATTTCAATCCAGCCGCTTCCCTTACAGAGACGACACCCGGCTCCTCCACAAAGCATACAGGAAACATCAACCTCAGCACTCGGCTCTGTAAACGGAAAGAAACTTGGCCTTAAACGAATTTCACGGGATTCACCAAACATCTGGCGGGAAAAATTCAAGAGAATCCCTTTGAGGTCAGACATGCGTATCCCCCGATCAACAACAAGCCCCTCGACTTGATGAAACATGGGAGAGTGGGTAGCATCGTCGTCATTACGGTACACAGTCCCCGGTGCAATAATTTTGACAGGGAGATGAGGATGAAGTTTCTCCATTGTTCGAATCTGCACGGGTGAGGTTTGTGTACGCAGCAAAATTTCCTCAGTAATATAGAACGAATCCTGCATCTCGCGAGCCGGATGCTCCTTAGGCAGATTGAGTGCTTCAAAGTTATAGTAATCTGACTCAATTTCTGGTCCTTCGGCAATTTGAAATCCCATTCCCAAAAAGATATCTTCAATCTCCTCTACTACCTGGGTCAGGGGATGAAGATGCCCACGTTGTACGCGAATTCCTGGTAGACTAATGTCTATTCGCTCTGTGGCCAAACGGTTCTGTAAGGCCATAGATTCTAACTCCGCACCCCGTTCTTCCCACGCTTGTTCCAAGCGACTACGAACTTCATTAACCACTTGGCCCATAATCGGCCTTTCTTCTGGGCTTAAGCCACCCATCTGACGAAGCAAGGCAGTAAGTGAACCCTTCTTACCAAGAACCTTTACTTTCAGTTCTTGAAGCGCTTCGGGCTTGTCTAGTTCTTTTAGTGCTCGCAATGTTTCCTCGCCAATGCGTTGTATTTCGTTCTTCAAATTAACCACCCTTTCCGAATCCGTCTCCGCTGTTTTTCGTCACCAAACCTGGAATGTCTACCTAAATAGCTTATTTTCATTACCTTAATGCAATACAGCGCAAGGGAGAAGACCGACAAAATAAAAAAACGCCCGTCCCCTGAAAGGGACGAGAGTTACTCTCGCGGTACCACCCTAGTTTGGCCAAATTCTGCCACACTCAAGCTCCCCTATAACGGTGGAAAACCGGGTCTACCTACAAATCAGAAGACCACTCCCGGGTGAAACTTAACCTCTTCTAAATTAGTAAGAGGTAGGTACCTTCTTGGCTGGCTCACAGTCCCCGGCCAAACCTCCCTGAATAAAGAAAATACACCTTTTAACCCGATCATCGCTTTATTATTAAGTTCAGATTCCCAAAATGGGACGTTTACAGAAATTATAGCATATCTCAGCTATGTTTTACAAGAAATCCCTTTGTCGGACAATCTCATAGAGTAATATACCCGTAGCAACCGCCACATTAAGGGACTCCACGTCCTGGGCCATTGGAATGGTGACCCGCTGAATATCTGCATCTCTAAATGCTAGAGATGGGCCCTTACCTTCATTACCAACAACAAGAGCGAGTGGACCCTGGTCTAAAATCGCATTATAAACCATCCTGCCCCGGATATCCCCCATAAAGACGCCCAAGCCCCGTTCCCGACAAAAATCTAAAATACTATTTGGCTGCTGGTCGGATAGAATAAAAAGGGAGAAAATAGCCCCCATCGTACTTCTCAACACTTTTGGATTATAGATATCTACTGTACCCCGCGTCAAACAGACATTGCGGACCCCAGAAGCCAACGCAGTACGTAAAATAGTGCCAAGGTTACCTGGATCTTGAAGACCATCAAGGATCAACAAAACTGTTCGTGAATCAATTCTTAAATCTGACCACGAATAATTCACCTGACGAATGACGGCCAGAATTCCCTGTGGTTCCTCTGTTGCACTCATTTTTCGCAGAACCCGTTTATCTACTTCCTCAAAAGGGATATTACGTTCATGCAATTGTTTAAGTAGGGGCTTCCATTCTAGAGCTTCACGTTCCGGACATACATAGATCTTCTTGATTGGTGCATTTCGGCGAACCGCCTCTTCGACAAATCTCCATCCTTCAATCACAAATAATTGGGATTCTTCACGGGCTTTACGCCGCTGTAAAGACGCTACATATTTTACCTGCTCATTATGTATGGACTCGATCACCTATGCCACCCCTCGGAGAGAGTAAAAAGAGGATGCCTTTGCACCCTCCTCATTTACCCGTTGTTTTGTACCTTGGCAACATTAACGAATTCCGTAAATGCTGCAGCGTCGCTAATTGCGAGTTCCGCTAAAATCTTGCGGTTGACAGAAACTCCGGCTTTCTTTAACCCATTCATCATACGACTATAGGAAATACCATTCATACGAGCTGCTGCATTGATTCTGGCAATCCAGAGCTTACGGAAATTCCCTTTGTTATCTTTTCTATGGGCATAGGAATAGGCTAATGATTTTAAAACTTGTTCATTCGCTGGACGGTAAAGTTTACTTTTCGAACCACGGTAACCTTTAGCCAGTTTTAATATTTTTTTATGGCGATAATGCTTCGTTACGCCTTTTTTGACACGAGACATCCTGAAGACCTCCTTTTAGCTCAAGTATTTATAGATAAGCAATTAATCTCTTAATCCGGCTGACATCGGATTTGTGCATAACAGCTGATCTGCGTAAGTTCCGTTTCCTTTTGGGTGATTTTTTCTCCAAAATATGACTTGTAAAGGCGTGCATCCGCACAATCTTGCCAGTACCTGTTTTCTTAAAGCGCTTAGCTGCGCCACGGTGAGTTTTCATTTTAGGCATTTGAGTATCCCCCTCTCAGTACTAGTCGTGTTTAATCGTTGCTAGAATCATAATCATATTGCGTCCCTCAAGTTTCGGTTCTCGCTCAATAACGGACTCAGCTTTACAAAATTCGGCAAGACGCAAACATAAGGCCTTTCCCAGTTCAGGGTGAGTTACTTCCCGTCCGCGAAACATGATGGTTACCTTAACCTTATCCCCATCCGCTAAAAAACGTTGGGCATTGCGGGCCTTAGTTTCGAAGTCATGATCCTCAATGTTCGGACGCAATTTGACTTCTTTAATTTCCATACTTTTTTGTTTCTTACGGGCCTCTTTTTCTCGTTTGGCTTGCTCGTACTTGTACTTCCCATAGTCCATAAGCTTACAAACCGGCGGCTTGGCCGTCGGTGCGATCTCAACGAGATCTAAAGACTTCTCGACAGCGAGGCTCAAGGCATCTCGAGCCGACATGATCCCGAGTTGTTCACCCTCTTCACCGACGAGACGAACATCCCGCACCCGGATTTCGTCATTTAGTCTTAAGTCCTTGCTAATAAGAAACCACCCCCATTAAAATTTCAAAGTAATAGAAAAAAGACGGATGAATAACCACCCGTCTTCTAAACAATCAAGAGCAAACACCTAGCTCAGGACCAGAAGATACCTTAACGACAAAGGCCGTAAGGTGAGAAGCGGATGGCTTCTACTTGACAACGAATATCTTACATCAAAAATCTCCCCATGTCAACAATTCCTTGTCCTTCTTGGATTCCTATTGTTTGATCATTCCACTTTGGCGCCTGTTGCTTTATGAGAAGAACCTAAATACTAGCTCAGGCGTTTTCTTGACTACCCTTCAAGACCTTCTTACTTTTAATCTCTTCCTGAACAAGGGCAATAAACTCATCGATCGTCATTTTTTGTCCGGCATCTCCTTGACCATACCTTCTAACCGCCACCATCTTAGACTCAGCCTCCTGATCCCCGACGACTAATGCAAATGGAATCTTTTCAGTTTGAGCTTCTCTGATCTTATAGCTGATTTTTTCTTTGCGTTCATCTGTTTCTACTCTGATATCAAGTTCGTTTAGAAGTGAGGCCAAAGACTTCCCGTATTCATGGTGCCGCTCGCTAATCGGCAAAATACGGACTTGAACGGGTGCAAGCCAAGCAGGAAATGCCCCTGCATAGTGTTCTGTCAGGAGGGCAATGAACCGTTCAATACTTCCATATACGACCCTATGAACCATCACAGGCCGATGTTTTTGGCCATCTTCCCCGATATAGTTCAAGTCAAATTTCTCGGGCATTTGGAAATCAAGTTGGATCGTTCCACACTGCCAGGTTCGGTCAAGACAGTCCTTAACATGGAAATCAATCTTAGGTCCATAGAACGCTCCATCGCCAGGATTAATGCTATAATTAATACCTTTGTCCTCCAAAGCTTCTTGGAGAGCCTTCGTTGCTATTTCCCAGTCCTCATCCGAGCCCATGGAATCCTCAGGACGAGTCGATAATTCTACATTATACTCAAAACCAAATACTTTATAGAAAGAGTCTACCAACTCAATGACACCAATTAGTTCTTCCTTGATTTGAGACGGAAGCATAAAGAGGTGCGCATCGTCTTGAGTAAAGTTACGAACTCGCAGTAAACCATGAAGAGCACCGGAAAGCTCATGGCGGTGTACCAGTCCCAATTCACCAACTCGAAGCGGAAGGTCTCGATAGCTGCGCAGTTTGGTCTTATACATAATCATACCACCAGGGCAGTTCATGGGCTTAACAGCATAATCTTGGTCATCTATTTCGGTAAAATACATATTTTCTTTGTAGTGATCCCAGTGCCCTGACTGTTCCCACATTGAGCGATTGAGAATTATCGGGGTCTTAATCTCTTGATAGCCACGTCTACGATGTTCTTGCCGCCAGAAGTCCTCCAAGGCATTGCGTAAGATCATCCCTTTGGGGTGAAAGAAAGGAAAACCAGGTCCTTCTTCGTGTAAGCTAAATAGATCCAGCTCTAAGCCGAGTTTACGATGATCTCGTCGTTTAGCCTCTTCCAATTTAAACAAATGATCCTCAAGTTCAGATTGCTTTGCAAAGGCGGTTCCATAAATGCGCTGTAGCATCTTATTTTTCTCGTTGCCCCTCCAATATGCACCCGCAAGACTCATAAGCTTAAAGGCCTTAATACTCGTCGTAGAAGGCAAATGTGGTCCAGCACAGAGGTCAGTGAAATTCCCCTGAGTATACATTGAAATCGGAACATCCTCGGGTAGACCTTCAATGAGCTCAACCTTATATTTTTCCCCCCGTTCACCGAAATAAGAAAGTGCCTCGGCGCGAGAGACTTCTCTTCGCTCGTAAGAGTACTTTTCCTTCGCAAGTCGTCCCATTTCCTTCTCAATAAGAGTCAAGTCCTCAGGTGTAAAAACATGCTCGGAATCAAAGTCATAGTAAAATCCTTTAGCAATCGTAGGACCAATACCAAGTTTTGTCCCGGGAAAGAGATTTTCTACGGCTTGAGCCATCAAGTGTGAGGTAGAATGTCGTAATACATCTAATCCTTCCTCACTTTCGATCGTTACGATCTCAACCGCCGCATTTTCCGTAAGCTTATAGCTAAGATCTTTCATCTTATCATTAACTTTACCGGCAACAGCTATTTTCGCCAATCCTCTCGAGATTGCAGCAGCAAGTTCTCCTATTGTTGTTCCTTGCTCCACCTCGCGAATTGAGCCATCTTTTAAGGTGACCTGAATCATTAATAATCACTCCTTGCCATTTTTAAAAAATAAAACTCTCGTCCCTGTAGGGACGAGAGTTGACTCCCGTGGTTCCACCCAATTGAAAGGTTGATAATAAATAGACCTTCCGCTCGATCTCCCTTAACGCGGGCAACGGTAAAGCCTACTCGTTTCGGCTCAACACTCTAGGGTGGTTTTCCCCAAGATGTACGTGAGGAATGCTTTCAGCCCGGGCATTCCGTCTCTTACACGCTAGATCAGGGTACTCTCCCTTTCAACGATTTACACTATATTACATCGGTTCTGAGTTATCCTGCCAAATTAATCGACAGGATTCAACGCTCATAATTATAACAAGGAAGTTACTTGCTTGTCAAAAACTTTTGCATAGAGAACATCCCTGGCAATCACTCACTCGATCCCCAAACACATTTCGTATGGTTTGCAACGTATCTTTGTAACCCTCATTACGAATATGTAACGTAACTTGACGCGGTGCAACGGCAATCAATGCGCTAACCAATAAGTCTTCGTAACCTAACTCGTGAACGTTGTCAAGTTGATAGTCCTCAAGAAACTGATGAGTTACTTCTATTCCGTTATCGTTATAAAGGTGGAATTTACCTCGGGATGTCACCCCAACGTGCAAACAATCTAGGCGAGGAGTTTGATTATCTACAAAGTGCTTCAAGAGTTGGATAAACTCGAAGTACTCTTTTTCCACAACATACTCATTAATCGCATATTCCACAGCTCTACTGACTTCGTTTTTATACTCCTGAGCACGAAATTCTAAAAACCCTTCAAGCTCAAAAACTGGGCTATTGTCAAGGCAATTTAAAATCTGAGAAACAAGCATTGTCTTACGGTTAACACGATACCCCTGAACTTGCCCCAACCCTTTATTCAAGTAATGCAACGTATTGTGAATAATCCTTTGTCCATTATCATCAACGTCTTGATGCTTCTTTTTTAGGACCTTACGTACATGTTCCTTTTCCCAATGCAATAAAATCGTCTCTGCTAGGGCATTTGCCAAGTAATAGAGATGAATCTTGTGAGCCACGCCGTCATCGTTTGACTCTTCTAAAGAAGGGTCTTCGAACTTACACTGAATAAGCCAGTGTTTTCCCTGCCGTTCCTCGATGATTTGCAAAGGAAGTTGTTCTTGGTCACGCAATTTGCGTAGGCATTCACAGATGCTCTCCCGGTAGTTTTGCGTTCCTAATTGTACGGAATGTTCCACTGGCACCCCTCCATACTAGAGTATATGACCCTTTGAAGGCCATATTTCAGTTGGGCCAATCTCAAAGCACGTTTAATTTTTAAAAGCGCTCGGACACTCCCTAATATTTCCAAAAACCAACTATTTCATTCTTCCTAATGCTTGTGTATGGAAAGCGCGAAAAGCCTCCCCTAAAGGGGAGGCCTTTCCTTTCATATCAAACGTACTAATCAATTAGTACTATCACTATTCCTCTGGATTTAATAAAAGATCCTTTACGTAGTTAGGCAGCGCAAAACTCCCCTTATGAATCTCAGTGTTGTAATACTTTGTTTTCAGTCCAAGGCTGTTCCAAGCCTGTTCGTCTATATCTGTCAGTGGGTCATACTTTTTAGAGGCAAAACCAAACAGCCAATGACCTGAAGGATATGTTGGAATATGGGCCTGGTAAACCCTGCAAACTGAGAAAAATTCGTGTATTCTCTTGTGAGCTCTTTGCATAGATTTGGCATACTCCTGATAGTAAGGGCTTTCGTGCTGATTGACGAGGATGCCGTCTTCCCTTAGAGCTTTATAGCAATTCCCGTAAAACTCCCTAGTAAACAGTCCTTCTCCAGGTCCAAAGGGATCGGTAGAATCGACAATAATAAGATCATAAGCGTTTTCCTTGGAGCGGACAAATTTTAGCCCGTCCTCAAAATATAACTGTACCCTCGGGTCGTCTAGCTTACAGGCGGTCTGGGGTAGATATTCTCGGCACACATCCACAACCATTTTATCAATTTCTACCATATCAATGTGTTCAATGGCGTTATAGCGTGACAGTTCTCTTACTGTTCCTCCGTCCCCTGCGCCAATCACCAATACTTTCTTAATCTTGGGGTTGGTTGCCATAGGTACGTGAACAATCATATCATGGTAGATAAATTCGTCTTTTTCTGTGACCATCATCAAACCGTCCAAGGTAAAAAATGTACCGAATTCCTTAGACTTAAAAACGTCAATTCTTTGAAATTCGCTCTGTCCGGTATAAAGAGGCTTATCTACTTTAATGGAAAAACGAACGTTTTCTGTGTGTTGTTCTGTATACCATAATTCCATATCATGATTCCTCCACTATTTTGATATTTTTAACGGACATATCTTCTGTACCTGTCAAGAAACAGCCCTTAGCCTTGGAGTAATTAATATAATCAACGATTTCCTCTGTAATTCTTTCGCCCGGGGCCAAAATTGGAATACCCGGTGGGTAAGACATGACAAATTCTCCGCAAATATACCCGGTACTCTTCTCGATGGCAACAGAGTGCTGATCGGTATAGAAAGCTTGCTGAGGAGTCAACACCACATCGGGATTAATGTACTCATGATCTAGCATTCCTCGTTTATCCTTCATATAGAGTCGTTTTATTTCAGAAAGCGACGATACGAGGCGTTCCAAGGCTAGTTCACGATCTCCGACTGAGATGATAGCAAGAATATTGCCAATGTCGCCCAATTCAATCTGAATCCCATAATCATCCCTCAGAATGTCATAAACCTCAATTCCTGCCAAGCCTATTTCTCTTGTATAGACTGAGAGCTTCGTGTGGTCAAAATCAAACACTGAATCCCCATTGATAAGTTCTGAGGAAAAAGCATAGTATCCGCCAATCTTGTTAATCTCCTCCCGCGCATAGTGGGCGAGAGCAGAGACCCTCTTGAAGATGCTTTTGCCATCCAATGCAAGGTTGCGTCTGGAAATATCCAAAGAAGACAACAGTAAATAGGAACCACTCGTAGTCTGGGTCAAATTAATTATTTGCCGTACATGACCCCTGCTAAGACGTCCGCTTATTAGCAAAAATGAACTTTGAGTGAGCGATCCGCCTGTTTTATGCATACTAACTGCCGACATATCTGCTCCAGCCGCCATCGCACTGACGGGCATATTTTCACCGAAATAAAAGTGCGTTCCATGCGCCTCATCCGCAAGAACATACATATTGTGTCTATGAGCAAGCTCCGTAATGGTCTTTAAATCGGAACAAATACCATAGTAAGTAGGATTATTAATAAAAATTGCTTTAGCATCCGGATTTTCTTCAATAGCTTTTTTTACCTCTGTAACAGACATGCCTAGAGGTATTCCCAATAATTTATTTACGCCAGGATTTACATAAACGGGAATAGCCCCACTGATAATAAGTGCATTTATGGCGCTACGATGGACATTACGGGGCATGATAATCTTATCGCCCTGCTTGCATACGCTCATGATCATCGCCTGAACAGCTGATGTCGTACCGTTTACCATAAAGAATGCATGTTTTGCACCAAAAGCATCTGCAGCTAGCTCCTCAGCCTCTTTAATCACTGAAACCGGGTGGACAAGATTATCTAGCGGTTTCATAGAATTAACATCGACTGAAAGGCACTTCTCACCCAAAAATTCTGTGAGCTCGGCGTTTCCTCTGCCTTGTTTATGACCTGGCACATCAAACGGTACCACTCGCATGGATTTATATTTTAGCAGTGCTTCATAAATGGGTGCCTTGCCTTGCAAACGTGAATGCACAAAAACCGCCACCTCTCATAACCATTATCAAGAGACATTCATGCACCTTATCATTACTGTCCCTCTATTGTTCTAACATTTCAATAACCTATAAACGAATAAACGAAATAAAAACAATCAACAGATTTCTTCCGATAGTTAATCTTCCTTGAATAAGTTCATTTATGCTTCAGACAGAGTAGAATGTCAGGAAAAATAAAATTACTCATTGACCTAAATCAATGAGTAATTAGCTGCCTTATTTGATAGACTGGTCTATAGTGAAGTTCAACCTAATTTTCATATGGTGGGTTTGAGAGGACTCGAACCTCCGACCCCCGCGATGTCAACGCGATACTCTAACCAGCTGAGCTACAAACCCATATGGTGCCGATGACCGGAATCGAACCGGTACGAGTTGTTAAACCCGCGGGATTTTAAGTCCCGTGCGTCTGCCAGTTCCGCCACATCGGCAATAAATTGTTTGGAGGCGGCACCCAGATTTGAACTGGGGATAAAGGTTTTGCAGACCTCTGCCTTACCACTTGGCTATGCCGCCATAGAATAAATAATGGAGCGGGTGACGAGATTCGAACTCGCGACTTTCACCTTGGCAAGGTGACA
>JAUZPJ010000510.1 GCA_030706025.1 Bacillota bacterium
AACTGCTTTGTTTACTCTTAATTTAGTTATATATTGGGTCGGAGTTATACCGTTATGCCCTTTAAAGAGTCTAGCTAAGTGGTTTGGACTAATACCAAGTCGTTTTGAAAAATAATTCAAGTCTATATCTTTACTAAAATTATTATCGAAAAACTCCGTAGCTTCTTTTACCAACTTTAAATCCGGCTTAACTTTTTTGTCCGGACAGCACCTTTTACAAGGGCGATATCCTGCTTCAATGGCAATTGTCGCATTCTTAAAGAAAACTACATTTGTTCGTACAGGTGTTTTTGATTTGCATGATGGGCGGCAAAAAATTCCCGTTGTCGTTACACCATACAAAAAAATATCATCATAACTTTTATCACAGTTCACTACTGCTCGCCATTTTTCGTCATCCGATACTTGTATAACCTTTATCATAGTGGTTCCCCTTGGTTTAATGAGTGTCTATAAAGTATTGTAATTGTCCATGCCAGGCTTCAGGCTCATATATCCCGATCCCTGTTGCCTCTCCATATAAAAGATCAATGATGTAGCGTGGTTTTTTACCGCCGATGTGCATTGCTTTAATACAGGAAACACAATAAACTACGACATTGTCACAAGGCATTTCATCAGCGCGTCTTTTCATCTGTTCTTTGACTTGTTCGACTGGCAATACCCCATAAAGACTGTCACCGCAACAAACCGCTTTAGAACGAGTATTTCTCGGTTCGATAATTTTTATATTCATTTTCTCAAGGAGTTTTCTAATTGCCAAATGTATCCTTTCCTCAGTACGTGTTGGGCAAGCATCATGTATGGACATTTCAATGCCTTTATAATCAGGGAATGGAAATGTTTTACTTTCTGATAATATTTCCCATAACGACACGGTTGATATCCCCTCATAAAGTTCTCTATATCGCCTATCGCAACCTGCACACGTATTAATTACCTGTGTATCATTTTCGAGATTAGGTTTATGTCTGCAACAAATTAGGTGTTCTGGAATATTGTTTAAACCCTTATTTAAAAACTCAAGTATTTTTTGGGCAAGCGCTGGCTTGTAGATTAAAAGGGCACAACCGGGCGCATAAACTTGCTTCATTCAGAAATCCTCCATCAAGCTTAATCTCTATAGAGATATTCTACGTCAATTGCACCCGAAAAATCTTCCTAAATTTGAACGAGTAATTTTGAAGAAAAGTCAGAGCACTAAATGTTTGGGCAAAAAACTAACTCCCATCCGCCAACACACTCTAGGCAGAAGGCCCACCTCCGGTAGCCCTAACTCTTACGAATTTCTCGCACCTAGACTCGGTACTTGACTGCTGGCTAGGCTTTATCAAGGCGTTTATTTCTTCTTGAGCTTAGAAAGGGGCAAGTGGGCGGGGTGATTTGGGATCGGGGATGTTAAAACTGGAGTCACCAGCTCTGGTAGGCACAATGGTTTAATAATTGAGACAAAGATTACTACAATAAGTAAGACCGCTATACGCTATGGTAAAGACATTCTGAAGCTTTTAGTCAACTTTTAAAACAAATGATGGAAGA
>JAUZPJ010000511.1 GCA_030706025.1 Bacillota bacterium
GGATTGAAGGCTAAGGAACGTTCATCGTGGGGAATAAAACCTAAGATGGTTATTTTATCATCTTTGCCCACCATACCTTCGGCAACGAAAGGTTGTTTAATTTTCTTATCAATGTCTTTTAAAACGGCTGCTAGGTTTTTAGTGGGTACTATAACTTCAGTGGTAATAATGGAAGGACCAATCCGTTTTAAGCGCATGGGGGCAAAACGCAAATCCCATTCGTGTTCAGCAGCTTCTGAAGATAGTTCTTCCCCTTTATTAGCCTGAATAATTCCCATTAAAGGCATATCGATGTCTGAGCGGCGTGATTCAGGATAAGCTAGGATCATGACAAAAGCTTCCGGAAGTTGCGATCGTACATGAGGATTAGCTTCTTCATAGGGATGACCATGTTTATGAGGCAGTTTTTTCTTCAGGCGCATGGATTCCGGGTTGAGGAAAGTGATGGACCAAATGGGTAAGTTATGATGGGAGATGGCCTTTAAAGCATCACCTAAGGATTGAGAATCCTTAAATGCAAAAGCCCGGTGTACCTCTGTCTGCAATTCTCGGACTTTGAGAGTCACTTCACTAATGATTCCAGTAATTCCTTCGGCATCCGCAATATAGTCCGCTAATTCCTGGCCGCTAAATTCCTTGATTTCACCGGAAGGCATAACCACCCTGGCAGCCAAAACATTTTCCTTAAACTGTCCGTACTCATAGGAACCAAAACCAGAACCGCCTTGTGCCAGCCAACCTCCGACGGTTGAAGCGGGCAGGGAGGTGGGATATAACCGCAAATCTAAATTATTTTTGTTGATTTGTTTTTGCAGTTGTTCCCAAATAATCCCCGGTTGGACGCGAACTGTTTGTTGGTCTAAATCTTGAGCGGTAAGCTTATTCATACCGCTCAAGTCTACCACAACAGCTCCTTCCGCCGGTAAGGCACCGCCATAGCCGGAAGTGGCCGAACCTCTTGGCACAAGCTGAATGTTCTCTTGCCGAGCAAGCTTGACCAACTCTACGATTTCTTCTTCACGTATTGGCCGAACGACAGCACCTGCAATTCCAACGGGTACAAAAGGCTTAATAAGAAAAGGCAGAGCTCCCACATCATAAGAATAGAGTTTCCTTTCAATTCGATCAATCCTTATTCTTTCACCAAAAATTTCTTGGAGTCGGGCAGTAACTTTTTTACTAACTACTGACATACTCTCACTCCTAGTTTGTTGTTTAGATGATTGCTGCTGGAATTGATAGATATTTCGTTCTAAAAGAATTGGGATAGATATTGAGTGTTTGTTCGAAACTAGGATCGTTAATATATTAACTTCTGCCCCCCCCGTTGGGGTGGTATTAAAAGAATACTCGAAAACTAGCATTAGGTCAACATATTTTCGACATTTAACAACATTTATGTCGAATTTTAGTGCATGAATAAAGCTGTTTTTGATAATTTCCTAATGACGAACAGCTTTAGTTTTTGATGAAAAGCCCCCCAGACACGCGTTGAGAGTTGAA
>JAUZPJ010000052.1 GCA_030706025.1 Bacillota bacterium
ACTGGTATCGGCATCCAGAAAGAGGATCTTCCTTTCATCTTTGAGCGATTTTACCGAACTGATAAATCAAGAACTCGCGAGACTGGTGGAACCGGCATTGGTCTTGCTCTAGTCCAGCGGATCACCTCTCTCCATCAAGGTACGATTACCGTAAAGAGTAATGTTGGAGAAGAAACCGAGTTTATCGTTAATCTTCCTAAGGAAATAAAAGTTGCTGAGGATTAGATCCTCAGCAACTTTTTATTTATAAGCCTGCGGCCAGTTATGACAGCTCCAACAGGTTGGTTTTACAACGAATCAAATCTTACTAGTTAGGACTTCTCTTAAAGAATCATTTTAAGGTCTTTAAGTATGCTTCAATATTAGCAATATCCTTATCACCTAATGCTGGATTTCCAGGCATACTACCACCGCCGACTTTAATTAAGTTCGCCATGTTTGCGTCATTCACATCCTGACCTATAGACAGTTTCGATTTGCTATAAACACCTTTTAAACCAGGGCCGACCTTTTTGGTAGTATCTATAGCATGGCAACTTGAGCAGTTCGTGTCAAAAAGTGGTTTGCCTTGTTCAGCACTTCCTTGACCCACTTGGGTTTGAGGAGCGGGTTTTTGATTAGTCGTAGGCGTTTGACCTTTTGTTTGACCCGTTGGTGTTTGGACGTTTGAAGATTGGTTGGCTGGCGGAGTGGCGGGAGGTTTAGTTGCGCATCCCCCAACAAACACTATCAACAGAATTCCAAGAATGACCGTATAATACGATTTTTTTGTTAACATACACATGCCCCCAGTTTTTATTAAAAGCTAAACCTTAAAGACTAACAATAGTATTATGATCCAAATATACAAACTTATGAGACCCTTGAACGAGTCTTTCTGGACAACCTTACTGTGTTATAAATAGCTGCAAAGAGAAGTATGACTCCGAGAATGATCATATAGCCACCAAGGCCTAAATTTGTTGTCACATCAAAATTTGCCAGTTGGTAATGACCGATAATCTTTGGGGTAAAGCCCGGAACCTTAATTGCTGCGGTCGGATCGAAGTTATGACCGTATTGATAGAGTCGGTAATAGAAGTCACCGCCCATGATCCCTAGTCCAATAAGGACCAATAGCGTTCCGCTTATCAGTACTTTAATAGAAGGTAAGATTGCCATCATTAAGCATAGAACGAGAATAATCCCAAAAACATAAGGGATCCATTTAAACTCTGGCAGGGAGCTGTTAATATTCATCATGCCGATATAGTGATTTAGGATATTAAGTTCATCCAAATCACCGGTAACTTTACTAGCATAGATGTCCAAATGTAAACCTTGGTAATAAAAATTAGAGACTAAGATCATTCCCCAAAGTTTTAGAGTCATCGCCAGAGCGAAGGAAATTCCCGCAGCTAAAGGTAGAATCCTTTTCCATACCTGTTCCAAGTTAATCCTTTCCTTTCTAAGCGATGGGTGCTGGGACTTTAGCCCAACACCCATCGTTACTTAGCTCTCAAAACTTATTGTTTAGGATTTAGGTTTAACGAGGAAGTATCCCGCCATTTCTTCATGCATTGCTGAACAGAAGTTGGTACAGTAGAATGGGAACGTTCCAGGTTTGTCGGCAGTAAAATCAACTTGAACTGTTTGTCCAGGATCTGCTGGTACGTTAATGTTATAGCCGGACATACCGATACCGTGGGTCATACCCGGTTGCTGCTCAATATTGGTCAAATAAATTGTGACGTGATCCCCTTGGTTTACTTCAATTGTGTCTGGCTTAAAGTGACTCCGTATCGTTAGCATATACACCGTAACTTGATTACCGTTACGTACAATTTTAGCCTTATCCTCGCTCCAGATGGAATTCGGACGGGACTCATCTTTAGGATAAACACTGATCGGTTTAATTAGATTCGCCGGGAAAATCGAAGCGTAATGAGGTTCCCGTTCGCTGGGCGTTTCGTTAACCAACGTCATCTTAGAGCTGCCGGATATATCAAACAATTGTTCTGACACAGGGTAACTTGGTCCCACTGGGAGAAAACGTTTCAGTGATGCTTTATTCAGCGCTACTAACCAATGACCAAACGGTTTCATGCTATCTCCGCCAGGTACGGCAACGTGACCAACATTATAGTTGACCGGTTGCTTGTCGATAACTTTCCAACTGCCGAGCTGCCATTTTGTCACAGCACTTTCGACAAAAAGGCTAGTGTAAGCATAACCTTGATCATCAAATTGGGTATGGAGCGGACCAACCCCAACTTGAATCTGCGCCTCTTGTAAATCAGCTTCTTTTAAAACTGGCAGACCCCAAGTTGTTTTCTCAAAATTCTTAGAAGCAATCGCTTTCTTCAACTTTTCCGTGCTAATAATCGTTACTACCGGATCTAATTTGGATGAATAAACGATCCATTTTCCGTCGGGGCTTACGTCTACACCATGGGGATTCTTGGCGATTGGCAAGAGGTAAGCTATTCCCGGGTGTTTACGGGGATCGATAATCTTAACGCCATTGACGACTTGGTCATAAGTACCTGCATCAGCGAGCTTTTGCGCAGCATTATAATCAACCACTAAAGTTAAGTCTAAAGGAAGTGTCGTCGAATTCTTCTCGATATCCGAGGTTGCCATTTCACTATTGTAGTTTGTGAAAAATACCAAACCATCGGCAGCGCCTTTACCGGCGGAAGAAATATCATATTCATAAGGCGGAGCCAACAATTGATAGCTAATACTTACCTGTCCTGGTTGACCCGGTTGGACTTTATCTCTGTTGGTTTTAAGGGCAGTAATAATTCCATAATACTCTCCCGTATAGTTTTGAAGCGGAGCATAAGCGTTTTTTTGTCCTTCAGCGATCGGCAAGCTAAACTCAGTAGCACAAAATAGATATTTGCTTTCAGGGTCGGTCGTTAGACAGTGAAATCCGACCATATTCGGAATATCGAGAATTTGAGTCGTTTCGAACCGATTTAAATCCACTTGGGCGACACGACTATTGGCTTTATCGTTTACCCAAATAAACTTTCCATCATAAGCTCCTTGAGTTTGACTGGCAATCGGATGGTGAACGTCACCCCAAGTTTTGTCTCCTAACATCTTTTTTGTTTCCGGTGTAAAACCAAAACCTGTGGGAGCATAGACATTATAGACCGGTATTTGCCTAAGGATTCGCATGGAAGGAATACCCCATACGATTAAATTTCCTGACTGGCCGCCGGAAGCAAACATATAATGGGTATCCAATTGACCGGGGGCAACCCATGCGGCTGGTGTTCCGGCGGCAGCCTGATTAGTTGTATTGGTTGGAGTTTTTGCATTACATCCGACCAAACCAATGAGTAATCCGATAATTAGGATTATCGCCATGACAGCATTTCGCCCTAACTTTAACTTATTCACACTTTTTACCCCTCCTTTAGACAAACAAGGAATTTCACCTCATCACTTTTAAATATTCACTTAATGATATTGAATTATGCGTGCTTTTATTGAAGATATTAGTAATGAAACAGAAATATAAATACGGTGTGATAAAGTAAAAGTCACACCGTATTTCTTAGATAATATTTAATTAATACTTCTTTGAGCCGGGTTCTGCTTTCGGGTACATTCTACTATGTTCATAGTGTTATCCCTCTGCATAGTATAAAATGAATCTTTGCTTCGCATTATTACCTATCTCCATAGATGCAATCGGTAATATAACCTATCGTTAGAAATGCCTTGGCGTTTCTTTTATTTGCGTCTTGGCAAAAATTAGAGGTTCATCATTACTTAAGTAGCTGGGGTTCATCTCCAACAATCTGGTATTTGGCTTCCTCAACAACCGTTCCATCTTCTTTAGTCTTCTTGAAGGAAATTAGGTCAAAGCCGTTTTCAGTTTTACTCTGAGATGTTTCATAAATATATCTTGCACCATTCTCAATCCGTTCCCTGCTTCCCATCCAATATGGGCAATTATTTAGGAAGGCATTATTTTTCGTTAGTTCTCCAAACAGTTTATTAGATGCCTGCACGCTTATATTTGCAAGCTTCCTAGGAACATGAGCCGCACTAACTTGTGCGGTTCTATCTATCCTTTTAAGGTATTCAGCTGCTTGAGCTTCCTTTTGCTTTGTTAGTTCCGGATAATATGTATCCGCAGAAAGCACTTGATTTCTAAACTTATCTGGGAACATCTTTTTTAATGATTCCGTATATCCCGCTCCATCTTGCGGTTCTTTGTAATCTAGCAAAGAATACTCGCCAAGTTCATTTCTTGAAAACGTTATTACGGTCGGTATCGGACCACTTCCGCTTACTGTCGTGAAGATACCATTTTCAAAACCAAATGCACCATAGCTTGCTATAGAATAAACCTTTGTAGCTCCACTACTCTCTTCTGTACCAAGAATTATATGTCCTTCGGTTGCTAATTCCCCTGGTCCATATGCTGTCCTACGAGATTTAATTGAATTCCTTACAGCGACATCTATGTCTTTTACCAATTCCACCTGTTGTCCGGGAAGGATAGTCTTTTTGCTAAGACTAGTCTTAATAGTGATTCCAGCGATGACAATTATAAGAAGCAACCCAAAGATAATTACTGGTTTCGTTCTTGATCTCATAAGCCACCTCCTCTACCTCGTTACAAGGCACAAGTGCTTGAATGTACTTTTTCTCTTATTCTCACTTAATATTGACCGTCAAATTATGCTTGGTAACAAAAACGCTAAACTTCTCATTCCAATGAATTAACAACTCGCAATGTTTTAAGAAACCTTACCTCTGTGCCGAAGAAATAAAAGCACCATAGTCGTCAAACCCATGATAAAAACACCCATAATGATCCACATCTTATAGTGAATAGCATTTTGGATGATATTATCAAGTTTGTTACTTGACTGAATCTTTAACGGTAAGCTCGCCGAAGCATCTGTCGGCATAACAGGTACGCTGGTGGTAATAAAATTTTCAAAATCACCCATTGTGTTGGTCTGAGGGTTAGTAATCGTGAATTCTGCTAAAATTCCTTTTCCATTTAATGATTCATCGGATCTGTGGTAATACTCGCTCTTTTCAACCGCTACCACTCCCTGCGGAGATAGAGGAACATATGAATCACCGTCTTTTCGCAAGAAAAGAAGTACAGAACTGCTCCCCCATTCATCAAGGCTATAGTCATTTGACGATCTGACATTTTTGTTTTTTGCACCGGGAGTAACCACGTAAACGTCCTTTGTCCTTTGATCCCCCTTCAGATAATAAGTCGCTTCTATCCGCCAATAAGTTACCCAACCAGTAATCCCATCGGCTACTCCTTTTGACTCACCGACTGGCCCGTCAATATTCCCAAGTAAAATGACATCAGACTTTTGGACTAGGTCTGATACATTAAATCCTACCCATGACCCCAAACTATTAGTTGTTCCAAACAAAATAAATAGTACAATGGCAAAAGTTAGAACAATTTCTTTTGATTTCACCGTTGGACACCTCCCTAGTAAGACATATATATTGCAAGATAGTATGCGATGTAATTTTTAGACACTATATGTTGTTGTGTTAAACTGGATGAACAAGGGTAACTCAAAAATGTGCATTGGGTATTTTTACTTACTTTGGCCATTGGAATAAACCATGACGTTTATTCTGATTACATTTAATATTTCCTCATCATTTGCTAATTTCCTTCCAATATTACCATAAATGATCCAATATAAAACAAAAATCCAAGTTCGTTAAAAGCGACCTTGGATTTAAATCTATTTACACTCTTCTGACAAACACTCCCCCTAGGTCGTCTAAAAGCCGATGAACTAATAGAGTTATCAGCGCTCTCAGATAAGTTCGGACACAGTTTCCTACGAACTACTAATACCCAAAACTTGATCCTTTCAGGTATTGCTGAAATCATAAAGTAATTCATTTACTTCACGAGAATCGTTGATTGGCCAAGTCACCTATAAGGATCTATCGTTTCTGTTTGCAGGATGGTAAGGACATGTTCTAATATGATCATTCACCATACCAATTGCTTGCATAAATGAGTAGATAATCACTGGACCGACAAATTTAAAGTTTCGTTTTTTTAAGTCTTTACTGATTTGTTCCGATAAAATAGTCTGAGCAGGAACATGTCCATCGGATTCCCAATTGTTTATAACTGGCTTAGAATCAACGTAACGCCATAGAAAATTCGAAAAACTTCCAAATTCTAATTGTATGTTGATGATTGCTAAGGCATTACTTCTGACAGATTTAAGTTTTGATAGATTTTTAACAACATTATACTGTGCTCTTATGCTTTCTAATTCTTCGTCGCTTAACTTTGAACAATAGGCAATATCAAAATTGTGAAAAGCTCTTTTATAATTTTCTCGTTTAGAAAGTACGATATTCCATGATAATCCCGATTGAGCACCTTCTAATGTAAGCATTTCAAATATATATGAATCATCATTGCTCGGTATACACCACTCTTTATCATGATATAGTTGCATCATGGGATTTTTCCCTGGCCATAAACATGCACTCATGAAAAATTCCTCACAGTCAATTTTCAAATCATTGGCATTATATTATACCATTTTAACTTAAGTCATATTTGTTTCAGAGACGAATGCAAAGAAAAGGGGGATTGGTTGAGTTTCCCATTCTTAGTTGAAGGAGAAATACCTTGGCCCCATACTATTCTTATAGCGGTGGCTTGTCTACTCCTAAATGTATCCAATCTTCTTTTGGTGGTCCATAAACCCCAAAAGGTTTTAGCCCTGCTTGGCGCATAAGAATTGTGGCTTGTCCGCGATGATGAATAATGTGTTTAATTAGCCCAATCAAAATTTGGGCATTTGTTTCTTCTCTTCCAAATGCATTCTGTACTTGGCTCAAAGACTTATCTGTCCACTGTTGTTCAATAACTTTAGCCGCTTGAACACTTACCATTCTAAAGGTTTCAGTAATTTCTTTTGCCGAAGTTGGAACACTAGCTGCATTTTCAACCTTATTAACATTAAACCCGAAATGAGCTAAATACTCTGGAATATTTGTTGTGAAATGCCATACAATTCTACCTAAAGTACGTCCATCAGGATAAACTTGCTGTTTTAATGAATCATCCGTTAAACCATACAAAACTTTTAGAGTCAGCGTTGCTTCCCAATTCCATTCTTTGATAAAGTCTGTAATAGTTACATACATATAATTTAATCCTCCTTGGACAATTCCATTTTCTATCTTATTATGTCGTAGCCCAACATATAATATTTGGTCCTATAGTTTGATTTCTGGTACATGTATTTCGCGTCAATCAAACACATGTTCCATTATAGCCGCATTTTGTCGAATATCAATCAAAATTTATCAATAATAATTCTATCAGCCCACACCGACAAATCGATGAGGGCTGATTATACAATGGTGCCACATGAGGAAATCAGAGGGTATCAAAAAGGTGTCCTGTTTTTCTAACTTATTTAGGCTGAACGGTGTTACAAATCAGCGAGCTGTTCCTTGGCGTAGGCAAGATAGTAGTGACGCCCGTTAGCGCTTTGGTCCAGATGGGCAAGGCTGATAAGGCCTTGCGCTTTATATTGTTTCGCCTGTTTATTGGTACTATCTGCGGCAATAATGATATCTGCAAGTTCAATGGCCCATTGAGCGTCTTCGTTGTTTAGGGCTTGACTGATGGCAGATAGGACAGACTCTGTGCCACCCATGAGCGCAATGGTTTTTTCAGCACGAGTTCGAATTGGCAGAGGATTGAGCTTGGTCGGATTACCGTCAAACCAACCTACATAACCAGCATATATGCCTCGAACAGACCAAGCAACAGTACCATAAAATTCACCCAGATAAGAAAGGTTGGCCCACTTTTCAGGCAGCTTAACGGCTTCTGCCACCTCATCCATAGTCAGGCCTTGATTCAAGCCTTTAAGGGTTTCTGTGAGAACATAATCAATAGCATCACGAAAGTTAGTTAAGGTTTCTCCAACAGCGGTTTCACCGATGATTGGGCGTGTGTGGCCTGGCAAAAGATAATTAGCCTGATAAGCAATCAACTTGTCCAAAGTGTCTACCCAGGTGCTGATATCTCGATACTGACCGCCTCGGATTGGATATAGATTGGGCCAGCAACCATAGTAATTATCACCACAGCAAAGTACCTTTTGCGCTGGCAGCCAGATGAGTATCTGATCATCAGATTCGCCTGGAGCTGCAGCAAGTTCAAGAGTGATTCCATCAATATTGCGTACGATCTTTTCCTCAATATAAACAGTCGTTGGTGGCACAAAAGCCCTTCGACCCTCGCCTTGAACTATACCTTCACGAACGCCGATGCCTTCAGAAATGGCTTCTTCGTTGCTGAGTTCATATCCAAATTGTCTGATGCCACGCTGATTGAGCACGTCCTGCAAGGTATCCATTCGCCCGAGGGCTGACTTACAAGGAGCAAAGGCAATAATCTCCGGCTCACTGTCTATAAAAACACCAGCGCCTCCAAGGTGATCTGGGTGGCCATGGGTGTAGATGATAGTCTTGACCGGCTTGTCAGTATGCCCGGCGATAATGTCCTTAAGTGCTTCGGCGCGATAGTCGGTATCAAGGGTATCGATCAGTATGACCGAAGTTTCTCCAATGATAAAACTGGCATTGCTGACGCCATAACCCATAACGTGATATACAACGTGAGGAATAATTTCTGTCACTTGACGTGGGTAGGCTGTTACTGAAAATTCTTTTAATAATTGTTCTCCATCTGGTCGTAACATTAATAGCACCTCTCATTTAAACTAAACAGGACTGGTTTAGTGTAGCACATAAATGAATCGCTGTAATGCTTTGGTCTAGTGTCTTTATTTCTGGCCATTTACGTTGTTATTAATTTGGGATCTGAGTGTTCCTATAGACCTTTCACTAAACAACTGCTAGAAAGCCTGTGGTTTATTGTATAACTACGTCTTAGAATTTAAAAAACGATATTCGTACGCAAAAAGACATATTAACGTCAAGAGTCCACTGACCGTTAGACTCATGACCATAGTGCTAGGGGGATGAATCCGAAGATAAATAGGGCTTAAGGCTAAGAGAATTAAAAGAAAAAATTCAACGATGCCTATCGAAAGCTGGGCCTTTTTACTCTTATTCTTCCCCATGAGATAACCAAGCACCGCATAAAAAGATAGAGCTGCAATAAGAAACCCTTGGCTTGGAGCTTGAAAGGGAGTAAGGTTTTCAAAAAGACTGATACTATACCCTCTAAAAATAAGACGAAATAGAGAGTCAATGGCTGTTCCCCCCAGCCAAGCCAGGGCTAAGGGAACTATATGATACCATTGTTTTGTTGTGAACCGAAGTAATCCTCCCGCTATGATAAAAACTATTAGGATAAAAAGATGCGTTCCCAGGGCATTGACCATCTGCATCATTGGGACTAGAAAATACGGAGAAGAACCATCTAACCAAGCCACAACGAGGTTATCAGACGGACCCACTTCAAAAGCAACAAAATCTTGTATTAAACCCATAAAGATAATAAATAGGACCAAAAATATTAAACCACCAATCGTGACGATGAGACGTCGTTTACCAAGGGATCTATAACGCTGAGGTAACCGTTGTAACTGGAGATAGAGCCAGTTCCCCAACCGCTCATGATTTTTGTACAAGAGATAGAAAGAAAAGACTAATATAGCGGTAATAACTCCTAAAAGAAGAGCATACCGATGAACGATAGGGAGAAGAGTCTCCCAACGGCTCCCGAGTAATCTTCCGATAACAACCCATACAGAAACCCAGAGAACGGCTCCAAGATAAGCAAAGAATGCAAAACTCCTATAGCTTAGGCGAGTTAACCCCGCGATATAGCCCGACAAATGACGGACACCGGGGATAAAATAACCGATGGTTAAGAGTTTACCACCATGCCGCTGATACCAATTGAACGCTTTATCTAAGCGTTCATTCCCAGCATGTTTTCTAAGATGATGCATAACTTTCTTTTCAAATAATCTACCCAGTAAGTAGGCAACGGTTATCCCGCTAATGCTGCCACTTGCCGCCGATAAAACAGCTAAAATAGGATTGAGTTTTCCTTCATAGGTTAAGAAACCGATAAAAACCATGAGGGTCTCATCGGGAATGGGTATTCCCAAAATCGACGTCCCTAAAATGAGGTAGAGTCCAATATATCCATATTGAGTAACAAAGGAAATAAGATGCGCTGAAGTCATAGAAACTCCTTTCGAAGAAGGACTTTAGATTTATAGACGATGTTTACGTTCTTTATAATAGGCCCAACAGCTTACTGTCGAAACACCCATACCCGTAAATATAGCGCCAAGAAGAACCATTAGACCCATAAGCGGAAGATTGAGGACTGAAACAAAAACTAAAACGGTTAAGAACCATCGACTTAATGCAGGATATTCAAAGAGTCGTGTTGACAGGAGGTGCTGTCCCATATATTCCAACAGTGGTAGCATACCCAAAAGGGCTGCTATGGTTGCAATCAGTGCAATAAGCATAGCAACCGGAATTCCAATGACAGTTAGTGAAAGAATAAGGATGAGACCTAATATGATTAATGATGCAGCTGCCCCTATGCTTAATATTTTTATTGGAGAGGCGGCTAATAAGGTAACACCTTGCTGTATGCGATTTCTCAGCAAATATCCAAGCCCCGTAAAAAGAACGATAGCAAATACGCTGAGTATCAATCGAACAAGCCAAAGACATAAAATCATGGCTCCGCCGATCATTAACTCATTTGTAAACTTAGGAGTAAAGGTAAGGCGAAATACACCCGTGGGAACCGGGATATTGGAAGGGTTAATGACCTGTCCTCCTAAATCAATCACGAGATCGGTCTGGGCTGTTGGTTCAAGATAAACATCCCCGTTTATGACTAAAACAACATCTTTTACGGACCCGGCAATATGAGCGTCGGTACTTACCGCGAAAACAGATTCGACAGTATGACCTGCCGGAACGACTAAAGGAGTATTGCCGCCAAATTGGGAAGATAATTCATCGGCGAGCGCTAGACCTGGAAAAAGCAGCACCAAAATAATCATTAAAAGGATACTAATTTTATATTGTGCCTTCATTGAAACACCCCGTTCATTTCAAAATCATGGATTAACTTCCTGATCGCAAAGAACCCCAGCGATATTCCTGTCAAAGCGAGAATCCCTACGGAAAGCATGATTGAAGGAGAGACCACGGTCATTAAGGTCACAAATGATCGCCAAAATGCGATGCCCGTGGTGTAAAAAAGGTAAAAGACGCTGGAAAAAACCCGAGTAAACAACAAGAAGACAGGGCTTATAAAAAAGATTAAGAGAACGCTAGCAATCCATTGGCTTTTAGCGTTTTTTTGTTTTTCCTTCTGAATACTTAAAAGTATCTTATCCGCTAAATCCGGGGGGGCGGGAATACTTTCAATATTAAACTTGACTGCTTCTCGTAACGCGTTAATATCATTCATAAGATTTTGGCAGTCTGAACATTCTTCTAAATGAGTTTCTACCTGTTGTTGTTCAACGGATGAAAGCTCACTATCAAGGTATTCTGATAACCGTTCCATACATTGTACGCATTTCATGAGTAACCCTCCTTCCTTAAACATCATCCAATAAGATTCTTTTCAAATGAAGCCTGGCTGCATGGATTCGTGATTTAACCGTCCCAAGGGGAATCTTTAAGATGGTGGCAATTTCTTGGTAATTGTAGCCTTGCCAATCGACCAAAAGGATGA
>JAUZPJ010000053.1 GCA_030706025.1 Bacillota bacterium
CATTTCTCAAGATCTGAGCAATCTGAATACTCTTGGTCCGGTATTCCGTAAGGACTATTAAATAAGAAGTTCCTTGAAAGGAACACGGGAAGAGAAATAACATGAGATACTCCAAAGAGTTAACACATTTAGTTACCGTGGCTCTCTCCTGGCTTCTCCCCTACGGAAAGCCAAGTTACACAAATTAGCATTATAAAGGCACCAACGAATTGCCAGCCAGCTAATGTTGTATGGAATAGCAGGATCGATAAAATCATGGCCGTTAATGGTTCAACACTCGACAAAACGCTTGTTAACACTGGACTTATGTACTTCATACTACTTAAAAAAAACACAAACCCAAGGGTTCCAAATAATACGGAAAACCCGAGTAAAAGCACAGTTTCCAAATCCGTAAAGAACATCCACTCTTTGCTTTCCCAAATCAACGTGCTTACACAAATTATTACGCCACCAATCAACATCCCCCAACCGACAACTACGAGCACCCCAAATTCTTTCATTAGCCTAGCGGGATAGAGTGTATAAACCGCAAAAGCCCCCCCCTCAATAATTCCCCAAATTAATGCTTCTTGACTAACTAGTAAGGAATCTAAGGATGCATTGGTTAGTAATAAAAACAGACCAATAATAGTTCCTAAAATACCTAAAACTTGATATCTAGGCGGCCATGTCCTACATTTCAAGGATACAAATCCAACGATGAAAATTGGCCCTAAAAATTGAATTAATGTCGCAAATACAGCGTTACTGGCATGAATCGTCGCGAGAAAGGAATATTGTATACCCAACATCCCAATGACGCTAAAGATGACAAGCTCTCTTGACCAATGTTTTGACTTCCATACCAAAAAAACCGGCTTTTTCGTTAAACCTAAAAATACTAAAAGGACAATTCCAGCCGACAATAATCGTATCGCTAGTAAAAAAGAGACGGACATGCCCATTTCTGTAAATAATATTTGCATCATGGGACCGTTTGCTCCCCAGAACATTGCTCCCAAAACAATTAGGGCAATTCCCTTTAAATGTGCCATAAAAAAACCCTCAATCCTTAGTGTCCGTCTTTTGAGACATAATTTTTTGATAGTCAGGGCAAAGCAATTTTAAAGAATTCCAAAATTTTATAGGACAGATAGAGTTGAAATAGGACATCGCCATCGTTCAGATCAACATTTAAGATACTTTCTATTTTTTCTATCCTATGAAACATGGTGTTGCGATGGATATTTAAACTAGCAGCCGAATCTTTGATATTTTTAAAATTGCAGAGATAAGTATAAAAGCTACGAACATAATCCGTACCATTTTCTTTATCGTATTCAATGAGTCTTACCAAGGATTGGTGAATAAACTTTTGGCATTTTTCGCCCTGGCTATAGTTTTTGATCAAATCGAAAATCAGATAATCTTCATATTTAAAAAAGTGTTGCTCCTTATTCAGGATATTTCCTAACGTTATAGCCTCCAATGACTCAAGGTAATGCTCCTTTACATCCGCTAACTTTGAGAATTGGCGGCTTATTCCTGCCTGCAGGTTATTTATTTTAACAAATTCTTTTAAAGCCTTTAGTTCTATTTCTTGAAAATGCCGAACATTTTCACAACTGGCGAGCACTACGACGTTCTGATTATAGACAATCGCTTTAGCATTCGCTAATTTTCCCTCAATTTCATTTCTCATATATGGCTGGGTGGATTTTGATCGATCCCAATTCTGGATATCGATGTTTAAAACGAACAGCTTGCTTCTAAACTTTAAGTCTAAAACTTTCATGCGTTCAATGATCAAACGTTCGTCTTCAAACTTGCCCTCGAGCAAATCATACAGAAAGCTTTGATGCATCAGTCCCTGTGAGAAATGACTATATTTAGTTTTTTGCAACTCGATCGAAAAGGCATCGCAAAGCAGGGAGACTAATTCCTCATCGCTTTTATTAAACTCGCGGTTATGGGCGCAAACCACCATAAAAGCAACATCTCTGTTGTTGATACGTATTTTCCCAATCAGTCTGGGGTATTTGCAGTAAGGATCAGACCAGTAAAAAGGGGCCTCGTTTCTTGCTATCTCGGTAAATAAACTATTTCTCACGTAATACGAATAGGTCTGAAAGATAAAGTTATTATTCATCTTGAGCTCATTCCAGACAGGGTCATCGGTTACCTTGGTTTCACCGGTTGTAGCAAGAAGTTTTACGCTAAGATCAGTGATCGTAAAAGGATTGCCCAGTATCTGATATCCCAAATCGACAAGCGCTTGGAGTCCAGAGCCTTTGCTGAGTATTTTTACTAGCTCCAAGGAAACGTGGGAAGGTATCAAATTTTCCTCCATAAAGACCTCCTTGGCCAGGTGAATGTGCACAATGTACTTTTTTCGTCAAATTCTTTGTTAAATTTCACAAAGGCAGACCTTAAAAAAAATAGAATATTTAAATATAGAATCGAAAGATGTAAATAAGTGGACAAGATTCAGCAATTTCTATTCTATACCCAAAATGCAACGCTTCATAGCTCTAAATTTTAAGATACCCAAAGCGCTGTATTAAAATCTGCTGAAATCTAAGTAGTGGTCTAGAAAAATCACAAAAAGGAGGAGAAAAGATCTTGATAATTATTGGTGAAAAAATCAACGGTGCAATTCCTTCCGTGGCGAAGGCAATCGCTGCAAAAGATGCTGACTTTATTAAGAATCTGGCTAAGGCACAATCTGAGGCAGGAGCAGCTTTCATTGATGTGTGTGCATCAGTTGACGTTAATGTTGAACTTGAGACCATGAAATGGCTGATCGACCTGGTTCAGGAGGTTACGGATACTCCTATTGCTATTGACAGCCCTAATCCACGTATCTGTGCCGAGGCTATGAAATTCTGCAAAAAACCTGGTCTTATCAATTCAGTTTCCATGGAAGGCGACAAGATTGACGTTATATTTCCCTTGATCGCTGATACGAAATGGGACTGTGCCGCTCTCCTATGCGATGAAACAGGAATACCCCAAGATGCCGAAAAACGTCTGAAAGTTTTCGCCGAAGTTATGAAAAAAGCCAAGGAGTATAACATTGATCCGTCTCGCTTGCACATTGATCCCTTAGTTCAAATGCTTTGTACCTCAGAGGACGGAATTATCTCGGTTGTTGAAGTCATTAAAGAAATCAAAAAGCAGTATCCGCAAATTCACGTTACTGGAGGAGCTAGCAATATTTCCTTTAATCTTCCTGCCAGAAAACTTGTCAACCAGGCGTTTATCGTTCTGGCAATGAATGCGGGAATGGATAGCGCGATCATCGATCCGTTAAACAGAGATATGATGGGTATGATCTTTGCTACTGAAGCACTCATGGGAATGGACGAATACTGCATGGAATACATCGGTGCATACCGTGAAGATAAGTTTGGTCAAAAAAAATAATTAAAGGATGGATCCATGAATCCATTCATCAATCCACGTTCATTAATTAAGCGAAATTATTAGGAGGAATTGAAAAATGGCAAAGATCGAAGAAGTAAAAGCAAAATTAGAAGCAGGCAAAGCTAAGCTTGTTCCGGGTTTGGTACAGGAAGCCCTTGATGAAGGTAACGCAGCGCAAGATATACTCCAGGCTATGATCGACTCCATGGGTGTCGTCGGTGACAAATTCTCCGCAGGTGAAGTTTTCGTACCTGAAATGTTAATGGCCGCTAAAGCTATGTCCAAGGGTGTCGACGTACTTAAACCACTTCTCACAGGTACTAGCACATCTTCGCTAGGCACCTGCGTTATCGGTACGGTTCAAGGAGATCTTCATGATATCGGTAAAAACCTTGTGGCCATGATGCTCGAAAGTACCGGATTTGAAATGGTCGATCTTGGCGTAGACGTTTCGACAGAAACATTTGTTAATGCCATCAAAGAAAATAAAAATGTCGTCTTAGTGGCTTGTTCAGGCCTTCTTACGACAACAATTCCGGCTATGAAGGAAACCGTTAAAACGCTCAAAACCTGCGGCTTAACAGGTTTCAAGGTAATCGTTGGTGGTGCGCCTGTAACCCAGGAGATGGCGGATGAAATTGGTGCGGACGGTTACGCTTCCGATGCCGGAAGTGCCGCAGTAAAAGCCAAAGAGTTGGTAAGCGCAATCGCCTAGGGGTTAGGGGCGAAAAATCAAGTCTTAAGTAGAAGGAGGTTATATTAGATGTTAACAAAGAGACAAAATTTAATGGAAACCATTAAAGGTGGAAATCCGGATCGATTTGTAAATCAGTATGAATTTATGGAGATTATTTTGGAAGCTCCGATGGATCTTCCTTTAGCACCGGGACCTGGTACGAGAATTAAAAATAAATGGGGCATTACCTTCGAGTGGCCGGCAGACCAAATCGGTTCTTTCCCTGTTCATGACGATGAACATAGAGTTCTTAAGGATATTGAAAAATGGAAAGAAGTTGTAAAGGCACCCTCAGTTTTCTATACAGATGAGGAATGGGCCCCCGCTATAGCACATGCCAACTCTGTCGACCGCAAGGAGAAATTTGTCACTGCTTTTTGTGCACCCGGTATCTTTGAAATGACCCATCACCTTATGGGTATTGAAGATGCCTTAATGGGTCTGTACGAAGAACCTGAACTGATGAAGGAGCTTATTGATTACGTTGTTGAATATGAATTGGCCTATGCTAAAGAGGTAATCGATCATATTCATCCCGATGCACTCTTTCATCATGACGATTGGGGCAGCCAGAAATCCACATTAATTTCTCCGGCTATGTTTGAAGAATTCTTCTTACCGGCTTATAAGAAAGTGTATGGCTTCTGGAAAGCAAACGGCGTAGAATTGATCGTTCACCACAGCGATAGTTACGCGGCCACCTTCGTCCCCTTCATGATTGAAATGGGTATTGATATTTGGCAAGGCGCGATGACAACCAACAACATTCCTGAACTGATCAAGCAATACGGTGGCCAAATCTCGTTCATGGGAGATATCGACAGCGGTGTCGTTGATCATCCCGCCTGGTCACATGAAGAGATTGCTAAATACGTTGAAATTGCCTGTAAACGATGTGGAAAATTATACTTTATTCCAAACTTAAGCCAGGGTTTAAATATCTCTTCCTTCCCGGGTGTCTATGAGGCGACTAGTGAAGCCATCGACAATTTGAGTAAAGTCATGTTTTAATAAAGAAAACTCCCTCAGTGTAAATTCGAAAGTATAACGTGCTTAGAGGACTATATAACTTAAAAGTTTATACTTTTCGATAGCAAAAAGCCTCCGAAGTATCTTTTCGGAGGTCTTCCTTTTTTAATAAATTTAAATGCGTTATTTTCTTGAACATTCACAACGTTCAGTAGTTCAAAAGATATTAGTTTAAAGGAGTTGGGATTAGATGACCTCAGCCATTGATAGTTTGATGTCTTTCATAAAATCTCTGGGTGTTGATCAATTAGCAGTTATTGCAGTAGAAGATATTCAATTTAATGAGGATTTCAGAAAACAATGCGAGCAAAATTCCTGTGGCAGTTACAACAAGAATTGGATGTGCCCCCCTGCATTGGGTTCGATTGAAGAGTTAAAGGAACAGGCTTTAAAGTTTAAACAAGGGTTATTATTCCAGACTGTATATCAACTCGAAGATTCTTTTGATTATGAAGGTATGCAAGAAGGCACCGAAAATCATACCAAAATTTTAAGGAAGGTATTAGACAATATCAAGAGCACCAAGATTTTGAAAGAATTCTTACCTCTGAATGTAGGCCCTTGTACTTTTTGTGGAAAGTGTACTTTTCTTGACGGCAAGGAGTGCCGATTCCCTGACGAAGCAGTTTCTTCCGTCGAGGCCTACGGGATCGATGTCATGGCCTTGGAAAAAAGTTGTGGGATGTCCTATAATAACGGCAAAAATACTATTTCATGCATCAGCCTTATTTTGTTTTAACCCGACATCAAAAGCTTTTCCACCTCGCTAAATGGAATTTCCCATTCTGAATGATGACCGTCTTGGATGCCCACTACTTTTCCGCATATGAAATCATTAATTCTGCTATGTTCTCTGGTGACCGTGAAATCTTCGATACTGTCAATACCGTTTTTAATAGGTACTCCGTGCTCAGTGAAAAAATGGAACTGTCCTTTAACCTGTAAATTCAAACTGCTAACCTCAACCTTGCCGATACCCTTCCAGAAAATCGCCCAGACGGTCACAGGCAATTTTTAATTCTTCAATTTTAGGCAAATATACAATACGGAAATGATCAGGCAATGGCCAGTTGAATCCATGCCCGTGAACCATGAGGATGTGTTTCTCATGAAGAAAGTCCAGGACAAATTTTTCATCATCCGCAATATTGAACCGTTTAGCATCAATCCTGGGGAAGACATAGAAGGCGGCTTTAGGTTTTACAACGTGAAGCCCAGGAATATTGTTTAAGGCATTGACGATATATTCGCGCTGCTCATAGATCCGTCCTCCGGGCAAAAGAGTCTCGTCGCATTTATGGATGTCAGAAAGGGCTGTTTTAATAACGTACTGCGATTGTACATTTGAACACAACCGCATGGATGATAGCATATTTAACCCGTCAATATAGCCCCGTGCATGTGACTTGTCTCCGCTTAAGCACATCCATCCGCAGCGGAATCCGGCGATCATATGGGATTTGGAAAGGCCGTTCAAGGTTACAACAAATAAATCGGGAGCCAATGAAGCAATGGATGTGTGCTGATAACCATCCATCACAAGACGGTCATATATTTCGTCAGAGAAAATAATAAGACCGTGCTGACGTGCAAGTTCTGCAATCTGTTCCAATAATTCAGTCGGATATAGAGCACCAGTTGGATTATTTGGATTGATAATAACAATGCCTTTCGTCTTAGGGGTTATTTTTCTGCCCATATCTTGTATATCCGGATACCATTCGGACTGCTCATCGCAGATGTAATGGACGGCTTTTCCTCCCGCCAATGTGACGGCTGCCGTCCACAGCGGATAATCGGGGGCAGGAACGAGAATCTCATCTCCGTTGTCGAGAAGTCCCTGCATAGCCATAACGATTAACTCACTGACACCATTTCCGGTATAGACATCGTTTACTCCAACATGCGGAATTTTTTTAAATTCACAGTAGTCTACGATGGCTTCACGGGCTGAGAGAATACCTTTCGAGTCAGAATATCCTTCCGCATTGTGCAGATTTTCCGTCATCTTGTGAATTATTTCTTCAGGGGCCTTAAAGCCGAAGGGAGCAGGGTTGCCGATATTTAAACTTAAAATATCAATGCCTTGACTACGCATGCGCTCAGCTTCCTCAAGCACAGGTCCCCGTACATCATAACAAACATAATCCAGCTTCTTTGACATATTAATTGTTTTCATTAAAAATCACCCTTTCAAAAATTATCGCCTATAAAGTAACTTAGCCGACGCCCACGAAGACTCTATCTTCGCACGTATTAGCCATCTTGCAGACACTGTCTTCGCACGTGTTAGCTTAGCGGAGAAGCCTCTGGCGAAAGCGGCAGGTTAGTCGCACTTATGCTTGGAAAGAATGTAACGCGAGTTTACAGTTTCTGACAGCACAATAAAAGCCCTAAGCTGATATAATCAGCTTAGGGCGAATTAGCAAATCCGTGTTACCACCTAAATTCAGAGGTTGTTACTCTGCTCTCTGTCGGCACAAAATGCCGTTTCCGTTATAACGGTCGGAACTCCGGTAAAGCTTACTGGGCAGATATAATTCAGCTAAACAGCTCAGAAATGGCTTCTCTATTTTCTTCACGAAGATTTTCACCGACCATCTTCTCTCTGCGCATCTAAAAACAGGTACTCTTTTTCTTCATAGCTTAGTGGTGTAATTAATTTTTGTCATTATAGTTCATGCATTCAAAAAAGTCAATCATAAGTATTTAGATTGTATTTAGATTAATTGTTTACCCGGCAACTCGCAAGAAATACAAAGGTGTTGTTATCCGACAACTCATCGTTATACACGAAACCAAGTCTATTAAACTCTTTAATTTTATCCAAATCTTCAACTGCGTTTTCAGCCATGAAACGGACCATTTCACCGCGAGCCATTTTCACATAAACTCCTTTTTCGATAAGTTTACCGCCGATCTGCTCACCGAATTTGCAGGTAACATAATTAACGTCGGGAGTTAGGTATTTCTCAACAGTTTTACTATATTCGGCCGAAGCAAGATTCAAAATTGTGGTATCATTTCGGGTTAAGTCTCGATAGATATCATCATTCCAATAGTCATATAGATTACGACAAAAGGCCGTTCTCAGCTTTGTCTGCATTTCCAATCGATAGGCTACAACTCCATCGAAAGGTTTCAATATCCCATAAAATCCAGACAAAATCCGCAGATGATTTTCAACGTAGTCAAAATAGTCGTTCTCAAACACCTGCGGTGCCATGTACTTATACTGAATGCCATCGTAGGATAAAATGGCCGGGTTCGTGTATCCGCACAAATTCATTTTTTGATAGCGTTCATAGTTTAACCTTGCAATTTCATCGTTACAACAAAGCAGCTTTTTAAGTTCCTCATATGTTAAGTTTTGCAGAAATTCTTTTAGCTTTTGAGTTTTTTCAAGGTATACAGGGGCATTGCGAGGCGGAAGAAAATCCGCGTCCATAAACATTTTCTTTGCCGGAGAGATTATTATTTTCAATATATCTTCATCCTTTATTAGGCCTTTACCTATTAGTAACTTATTAGAGCAGCCATTAAAATCCCCGTTGCAATGCTTAAACAAAACGAGAAAATACCAACAGCTATATTACCATTTGGAATTTCACGACGGACTTTAAGTTTGGGGGTTAATAACTCAAACAGCCAATAGACAATGATGATGGCAACTGTCCCCGTCAAGGTCCAAACTATCATATCCCAGAGGTCTACAGCATGGTAAATAGCTGATGCTAATAATAAGGCCAATCCTAATACCTTTCCACCAATATCAAAGGCGACTGCTTTTGCTGCGGCAACCTTTCGAGGATCTTCTAATTCATCTCCGGCCGCTATTATTTGAAACTCTTTATAGGGTGTCGTGAATGAAAAAAGCATCACTGCTACAATCATTAAGGGAATTGAGACGCCCAAATACTCCAAAAAGTTAATTAGATACATTGACCATTCCTCCTCACGTTTATGTCATCGTTATTTCTTTATACCTGTTGGCAAAAAACACGATAGATTTCCTGTAATTCGTTCACCGACACGGGCAACAATAGCCGAGGCTTTGCCCCCGATCAAAAACGAACCCCAAAGTAATCTCCCTTTATTGGGCCCTTTTGACGTTTGGTATTCTACCTCTTCCAGGTCGACCCTTTTTTGATAGATCATTGGCTGATCCCAATAATAGACATCCTTATCCCGTTCGACCATCGTTCCGTCTGCATCAAACAGGCTGATCGCTCCACCCTCACGACCAAAAATGGGCTTGGTTACATAAGGCTCCTTATTCAAGAATCGGTTTTCCATAAAAGTTGGGAGCATATAGTTCTCAATCAACTGATGCTCTTGAGGCGTATATAACTTACCCGCTTCATGCAAATTCCAGATGAGGCTTTGAAGCGCTTTTGTCTGCGCAACAAACGCTGACGGCGGGTTAATGATTGCCAGTTTACCCCGCGCCACTAGATCAAGAACATGAGCCCCGGTGGGGTATTCGTCAGATTCATCGCAATCCTCAGCCAGTTTCTCTAGGCCGTGAAGACGGTACCAGACGTCAATTGGGATGAGTTGCCCGTCTTCCGGGGCACACAACCGATCTTCGTAAATTCGCAGGTCTTCGAGAGGAACAAACTTCGCCTTCAGACCGGATTTATACAGTAAATAGTTTACTGTATCCCTATCTTCATTGTGCCAACCCAAGGCACTAAAGACAATCGTCTCCGTTGAATATCCCAGTTCCTTATAAGCCTCAAGGATTTCATGAAACGCGGTACTTAGTTGGAATTCCATTCCCTCATTTGGGTTATGAGCATCATAAAAGGAACAAGCTTGGGCATTTACAAAAAAAGCTTCGACAACACTGGTCGGAGTATCAGCGTTAAACTCTAGCATTTTTATTCCCTCGGGCGTCTCAGCAAAATCAAAACGGCCAACAACCGTCACCATTTCCGGTTTAACTAAAATCCGAACAGCAAGCAATGCCTCCTTAGGAATCCCCAACTCTAAGAATAGTTCTGTATCCGCGCTCTGAACCGCAAACACTGTTTTAGCATAAATTTTGCCTAAAGCTTCCGTAGCATAGGCAAGCTCCTGACGAAATTCCGGTTGGATATTGTGAATTCCCGCAAGCCCATATTCTAATCCGTCCATCCAATCCCAAGAAAATATTCCACGAATCGGTCCATAAAGATGTTCTCTGATTTCAGTATAGGATGGCTTAGCTGGCACTGGATCCACCACTGCCAATCCCTCCATGTGAACCGCTGCTTATCCCGGTTCCTCCTGAAGAACTTTTGCCTGAAGATGAGCTCGTTGAGTTGCCGCTTGACGTACTGGAAGTACCTGATGATCGCGTCACTCCGGAACTATTTGAGGATGAATGTTTACTGCTATGAAAGCCAAAAGGGCGATAAATATGAGAGAAGAACCCTCCATCATCATCATCGTCCTCTTGAATTATTGGATTGCCATTTTGATCGTAGACAACTTGTTGATTATTACCGCAGCCTGCTGTGCTTAAAACCATGGCAGTCGAAAGAAATAAGCTTACCAACTTAGTACTTTTGTTCACCTTTTTTCCCCTTCCTTAAGATCCTTATTTGCTTAATTCGCCCTTTTAACATAAAGTACATAAGTTTGCCGATCCTCATCTATTTCCAAAGATGTTTGCTCCCACTCAACGCCCTGCAGCATAATATAATGACACTGCCCAAGGAGAGCGCTATCCGTTAAAGTACTCAACTCCAAGCTTTGTATTAAAGGATATTCCTCGGCCCCCTCTCGGTATTCCCGTACTTCCATAACAATAAAACCCATCCCCACAGTCCGAGGACGCTTCATTGTCGTTAGGGCTTCCTCGAGGGAAGGTTTTACATAGATGACATGGAGAGGTGGTTCGAGCGCATTTGAGGTCTTCTCATAAACCTTTCCATCTTTCACAAAGTAGTCACATAGAAAACGCATGACTATTTCGTCTTTGGAAATTGAGTTATAGTGATAAAGTGCCGGAAAACCATTTTCTTCGTCAAAGAGTCGATACTCAAGTTGGGCCATGCTGGTTTAATCTCCTTCCTTCAAAACAAGGATTAACAAGATAGTACTATCCTTTCAATTTAAAACCCTGTACCCAAGTGGTTATGCGGTTATGCTAAAGAGTTCTTCATGAATTTACAGATTCCTCCTAATAAATAAGAAGCCTATTATTGTAAGTCAAAACTTTTGACTTACAATAATTTTAGAATCTCTTTCATGATACTTGTTCGTATGCCAATGCTCGCTTAGTCTTTTTCTAAAGATTAGGATTATTCTTAACGATGAAAAATTATTTCAAGAGGGATAGAATATAGTTTGAAGAACGGATTTCAGTAGTAGTTAGTGCATATTTGTAAGATATTGTGAAACAAATAGAAATGAATTTTTTGTGTATAATTATGAGAGGTGATTGTGGATGAAAAGACCACTTGGCATAGCATTTATTGGATATTTCTATATTCTTGGGGCAATTGTATTACTTTTAACTTTAGGAGTAC
>JAUZPJ010000054.1 GCA_030706025.1 Bacillota bacterium
CAATTGCGGTTGAAAGCTTTTTCATGTTTCCCCACTTTCCAAGCCTTTTGTAGCATTTCACTCCAAACGGGTGCCTTATTATTATTAAATGGCAGCACATCTACCGGTTATAGAATTAACTTGCTGTCTTTCGCTATTTACACTAGGAAACTCTTTCAACTTAAACTGGCAAGGCTGTAACAGATACTTCCTAGAATAAATTTATAGGCAATACGCTATCATTAAAAAATAACATTTTTTTACAATTAGAACATGTTAAGACATCTACCATCTTAATAATATCATCATATTCTCCATTATCAAATTTCATTTCCATATGTTTAATCTTCCATTCATCACCACCACAAACATTACAGACAATTTTTTTCCCCTTTATCACCTTTTTAATAAGAGCACCTCCCGAAAATTTTCCCTTGCTATACTATTAGTGTTTCTTGATAAAAATAACTTCGCAACAGATCATCCTGCGCATTCCCCTCAAGATCAAATGGAAAATCGAAATCTTAAAATTTATAATTTATATTGAACTTCTTGAATATGCTATAATTAAAAAAGAGCACATCATGAGAGCCTTGATAGACATGTCTTTGAGAGAAAAGAGATATTCAGTGTGGGAAACCAGCTTATCGAAATCTTAACGCAATCTTGTTGATTTCGGTCTCTATATAATCATTATCATCAATGATCATGCGGAGGTCAGAAAACATGAAGCACTTGAAGATTATTTTTTTAGTTCTTGTAATCACCTTTGTTACAATGGGATGTACAAAAACCCCACCACAAGAACCCTCAACTCAAAAGCCAGAAACCCCTTCCGCTATCTCTAGTGATTTGCAGAACAAAGATACCCAAATTAAAATTTATCTCATTGCATTGAATGATCATGGAAAAACCGGTAAAGACATTGGCACTGGAGATAGCCTTGTAGCTGTAGACAGAACGATCTCTACTCCTCAAACTCCATTAAAGACGGCATTCAATGAGCTATTAACTCTAAAAGATCAGTACTATGGAAATACAGGCTTGTATAATGCATTATACCATTCAAATTTAAAGGTGGATAAGGCTACGATCACTGACAAAAAAGCGGAGATTTATCTTTCTGGTTCAATATCTTTGGGCGGAGTTATGGACAATCCAAGAGTTGAAAACCAGCTAAATGAGACTGCTCTTCAGTTTTCCACTGTCAAAGAAGTCCAAATCTATATAAACGGCAAAACCCTTAAAGATGCTCTTTCTTTGAAATGAATTATAATACGACGACCTCCTAATACCTGTGAGGATAAGGATGGTTAACAAAACCATAACAAAACCATATAATAAATTACTAATAAGAAGTAACAACCGAGGAGCGGTTCACTTAGAACTGCTCCTCGGTTGCTATTTTAAACCTTGCTCATAACGTCATTGTATATAAGTTAGTACCTACATATATTACGTCATCGTCAACCCGCCGTCCACATGGATCGTCTGTCCTGTTATAAAGGACGCTTCCTCTGAAGCAAGAAAAGAAACAGTTCCGGCGATGTCCTCTGGTCCAGCTAACCTTCCAAGAGGGGTAAGACGGATGATCGCCTCGCGAACATCCTCCTGGGTATCCCTACTTGAATCCGTCGGATAAGTCAGCCCAGGTGCTACACAGTTCACTGTAATGCCGAAGGGTCCTAATTCTTTGGCGAGATTGTGACTATATCCTAAAACTGCAGCTTTGGCCGTGGTGTAATCATGATAAGGTACGATGGGAAAATCGATCAGATTCGTTACCATGTTAATAACACGGCCAAAGTTCTGACGTTTCATCAAGGGCATAGCCGCTTTACACGTATTAAATGTTCCTTTAAGGCTGCCATCGATTTGCGTCTGATAGTCCTGCCATTCTAACTCCCAAGCAGTTTTACGTTGTTTGGGGTTAAAGGTGTAATGACATAAAGCATTATTAACTAGTACATCTACGGTGCCGAAACTATCGACAATTTGCTCGAGCATTAGATTAACAGCCGCTTCTTTTGTCACATCGGCTTGAAGTGCAACACCCTGCCCACCAAATGCCTCAATGTCCCTAACAACTTCCTCAGCACACTTTGAATTTTGCAAGTAATTCACAATAACGATCGCTTGGCGTGAGCCAAAATGCTTAGCAATCGCTTTCCCGATCCCGCGGCTTGCACCTGTCACCAAGACAACTTTATCCTGCATAGTTACCTCCTGCCTATTCGACATCTGGATCGTAAATCTCAGCAAGCTGTTCCGCACTGCGTTCGATATCAACAAATCGAACCAGATCCACTAGATTGAAGCGAGCATCATGATGCCACCCTGATACTCCCAAGGTCATTTGACCCAGTGCTGTAATCCGACTCACCCCTTCTTCGGCCAATTGGTGAGCAAGAACCTCAAGCCTCTTAGGACCGACCGCTACCCCAACAGTTTGTAAATAGGCGCGATACGGCCGTAAGTAACCAAGACCGTCCTCAAGATTATCACAGGCATAGACTTGGACCGTCCGATTTAGGGGTGAACCTTCAAAACCTGGTTCTCCATGATAAATAACAGTCCACTCTGTCCCTGACTTACTGGCGTACACTTCGATCTCCGGATCACTGATCGCCAGTGCTTCATAGCGGTTACGAATAGAACGAATGGCGTGAATTTCATGATCTGTGAGCCTCGCCCGAGGACGACGTTTCTCATAATGTTCCAGTTCGGAGGCGAGCAGCTGCGAAAATAGCCGAGGGCTGATGACTCCACCTGTCTCAACAAAGACCACCTGTGGGGATAGACAACTTTGCTGGTCATAGATCGAAATATCATTGGCTAGACGGTGAACGGTATCTTGATATCGATCTGAAGTTAAAGCCTCATGACCTATGGCCGCAAAACTGATCTTATGACCGTAGCCAAGAACTGGGATGGCCTGATGCACTTTCTTCTTAATTTGCTCCACCGTTTGACTTGATCCATAGACAATGACTCCGTCCACCTTCTCCAGCAGTAAATCCTCGACCTCAGCCGAACCTCCTTTCCAGGGAAGCACTGCGAGGCATTCGGCTAAATTCGGATCGACTTCGGCCAACGATTGAGCAAACAAAGCTGCCATTAACGGTTCAGAGGACGACGTTTTTCCAATTCCTGCGGATTTTAGGAGCAAACCCATAATCATGCTCCAAATGGGCAGCCCAGGGACATTGCCTGAAAAGACATGAAAGATTAGCCCTGGTCCATAAGCACGAGTAAAGCCTCCCGATTTACGAGGTCGAAAATTATCCAAAAGCCCAGGGTTATCAAACTCTTCATCTAAGAAGCGGTATAAATCCTTTTTTCGAAATCCTCTAAGGAAGCGCTTTAGTTCGAGACGAACGAGTTCTGCATCATAACCGGTTATCAGTGGGACCAGTGTTTCGGCCAGTTTCCGCAATGGGTATTCGGGGGTTAACCATAATTGGATGGTTTTATCAATGATTTGCACGATTTCGTCAGTTTGTAAAGAACATAAATACTTCGTACGGTTCAATCGAACGCAAGCACTGATTTCAATGAGCTTGGCACTCGTCAGCTTCGGTAAATCGAGTGTGTACTGACCGAGGGTACGTTCCTCATATGCATCAAAGGTAATCCCTTGGGGTACGTAGTAGGCCGAGATGTGTTGTTCCAATTCTTTTACACCCACTTTGTTAACGTCTCGTTTGAGCCACCAACATCTCGTCGATAGCGATGGAACAACCACGTGCTTCGGAACCTTTGGTACGTCCTAGTAAGACAAATCCATCCACAGTCTGATACCCTATATCTTCGGTCAAGATCCCAACAGCAGAATTCCAGTTGGCTAAATCGTAATGAGCTAGCAAACCAGTATCGCCAAACTGAACAGGTGTTAAGGTATCTGGACTTAACACTTGGAGTCGTGTCCAAGCAGGTCCAATTTTATAAAAACACGGTTGTTCTTTCCTAGCCCTAGTCTCAATCGTACGATCATAAAGTTGAGAGCTTAATTCTGTCATACCATACATATTAAGACACAACTCTCGTTCGACCCCGAAAAATTCCTTAAACCAGCCATACAACTCGTCTGCCGTAACCTCGCGGGCTTGCCCTTTTAGCCCCCCTGTGTCAAAGACCCTGCTATCCTTCGGAAGTTTAAAGGTTAACTCCTGTTCACGACAATAATCCAGGAAATGTACATAGGCAAAGGTAGCACCCATCAGCAGCACCGGCTCATCCTTCGCTTCACTTCTCCGTAGAGCAGCTGCTAGACCTGCCATATCAAACCCAGCCTCTTTATCAAAGAAAAGAACGCTATCTTTTGTCCCAAAATGCTTGATTGCTATAGATAAGTACCTGGATAACGAGGAATTTTGATTAACATTTTCTGCCGGTGACAGGACATAAATCGTCATTTGATCCCGATCTGGTATAACATAGTGTTTAAACGGAGGTACCATGGAAGCATCCCAAACCTCCAGTGTGGCATGATAATTACAGCCACGCTTTTCTTTGTTGGTACTGCCACTTGTCATAAAGATCGCTTCGGCCTCATCCACGGGTTCGCAGGCTAAGGCAGCTTCCTTAAACAGTTGGAACGGAATCGGGGGAATATCCTGCCAGCGTTTAACGGTTAAGGGAGATTTACGACAACGCTGACAATAGAGTTTATACGGAGAATTTCTTTCGTATTGAAATCGAAATATGTTTAAGGCGAGTTTATTAAACTCCGGATCAAGCTCAGTCGAAAGGCTGTCTCGGTCTGAATACGACTGAATATACCCTAAAACATCGTTTACTATTTGCTTTGACTGATCCCTCACCATAGTTCCTCCCTTTAAGGCTTATCATTTTTCCCAGAATAACAGGTGTTTAAGTGTCAGCACTAATTAGAAACGGGTTTCTGTTGATTAGTTTTCTTGATCCAACCAGGAATCATTACTAAGAGAAGTTGCAAAAGAATGGCGGTTGAGGCTCCAATCATAATACCATTGGATAAAAAGTCTCCGATATGACCGGTAACTCCTTTAACAGCATTCGGTAGGGACACAGAAAGAAGAATAGAGAACCCTGCGATCATATAATTAGCTTCTGTTTTCTTCATGGAACCAAGCGTTGAAAGGCCAGTATAAATTAACGATACGGCAGCTGGTAAGAAGATCCCGCCGACAACGGCATCGGGAGTTACAGCAAGCAAAGCCCCTGCTTTCGGAATGAAACCAAGTACTAAAAAAATACCCCCTGCTACCATAACCGTGAATCTTGAACCTACGCCAGTTAACCGTAACAACCCTACATTTTGGGCATAAGCGGTCGTTGGAAACCCGCCAATCAACGTGGAAACCATAGAGCCAACAGCCTCACCGGCAAAGCCGTTGCGAATTCGCTTGGAGTCAAGGGTAATATTCGTCATTTCTGAAGCTGCATGATAGACTCCCATCGCTTCAATGACAGCCACAATATAACCGATAAAAAACGTGACAAAAGTTGTTCCATCGAGCGTTAGGGCTCCATAGGGAAGTAAACTTGGAAGTCCAAACCAAGCTTTATCGGCGATAGCACTCAAATGAATTTGTCCTAACCCTGCGGCGATGATATCCCCAATCACGAGCGCAATCAGAAACGCGTAAGTACGTAAATACCCTTTGCCAAAGAGCGATAAACAAGTCACACTAAGGGCTGTCGGAATGGAAATCGCTAAAATCTGCGGCGATAAGAATGAGGACATCCCTTGTGAACCACCTAAAAATTCAAAGAGGGTAAACCCTGACAAGGCGATCCCAACCGCGATAATGACCGATCCCGTAACCGCTTTGGTGAATAATGATCGCAAACGATCAAGTACCCCTGTAACAGCTAATATAAAGACAATAATTGCACTCAACATGATACTTCCGCCCGCAGCAGGTAAACTATTGGCTTTACCCGCATTAATCATCAGTGTATCAAAAGCAGCCGAAGGACCTTGGACAATCGGTAAACGGGCAAGGCGTGTAGCCTGGGTTAGCGTTACTAACCCTGCTGCAATAAAGATCGCATTCACCATATTCGCGGCCAAGGCCACAGGGAGACCGATCATAGCCGCTACAAAGATGGGATCAAGCCAAACATTTGAGACAAAGACATGTTGTAAACCATATAAAACGTTACGTAAAGGGGGTAATTTTTCCTCAACGCCTACGGTTAAAGCTGGCATATCTATTTGCTCCTGATATTCTTGATTTTGCACCTTAATTCCTCCATCCAATGATTCGGTAAATTTCTCCTACTAGACCTCAAGCTGATAACTAAAAGAATCCGTTGTGATTAAATGACACAAAAAACCGCCCATTAGGAAAATGAGCGGTTCTACCCGTAATTAAAAAAATTTGATCACTTCCCTCCGCTGGCATTACCCAGATCAGGTTCAAAGGTCGGTAGTGGTATAACTACCCTCTCAGCTCACTTCCATAAGCTCCCTCTATGAAATTGTAACTGGTCTGTACCGAGCATACCACTTTTTAAGGTAACGTTCAAGACATAAGTGACAGACAAGCGATGGAATCCATAGGTCAACACCCCTAATTAATCTCGTTTTGGAGATGGCTTTCGTCCGCGGAATGTCAAGATTCGAATGCCCTAAATAAACGTTTATTAAACTAGTATTTGCAGACACTAATCTAGGTTCAATTGCGCAATGAAAGTATAGTTATTTCAGAAACAATAGACTGGCAGAAATATTAATTAGACCAGGACAGCATAAATAGCCCTGGTCTAACTTAATATCAAAGGGGATGTATGTAATGTCTGGTCGATTAAAAATCGAGATTGTTGAAGGCGAAAATGTACTTGAGATTTATGAAAAAGAACCAGGAAAACTTACCTTTACAATGTATCCTGATGACCCTAAAAACGAGACTTATCTTGAGCTCGTGACGAATACGTATGAGTTCACGGCACTACTAAAACGATTGCTTGATAATGAAGATTGATATACCTAGGTTTGTGATATTGTTGAAGTTTCATTTTCTAAGACAACACGGTTACGGCCATTCTCTTTCGCTTGATAAAGGGCTTTGTCGGCAGCCTGGATCAATGTCTCAGGTAAAACATCGGGGGTAGCATATTTAATTGCGACTCCCAAACTAATCGTTATTTTTGGTGTGACAGAGGAGTAGAGATGGGGTATTTCCAGACTCTCGACACAGTCACGCAAAGTTTCAGCTACGTTTGCGGCACCAACTGAATCAGTTTTCGGAAGAACGACGGCAAATTCTTCCCCACCGTACCGGGCGACTAAATCGCCTGCGCGTTTTACAGATTTCTTCAAGGCAGCTGCGACCTTTTTAAGACACTCATCTCCTTCTAAATGGCCGTAATGATCGTTATAAGCTTTAAAAAAGTCAATGTCGCACATTATCAGAGCTATGGGGTCTGCATTACGTGCGGCTAACGACCAAGTTTGGGTTAGAAACTGATCAAACTGCCGTCGATTGGCTATGAGAGTTAATCCATCAACTGAGGAGAGAAAACCTAGTTCTTGATTAGCTTTTTCCAATTGAACCTTCTCATTTTGTAAATTGTTTGCTAAAGGGCGGAAAATGTACAATCCAAGAAAGGCGAGGGTCAAAAGAAGAATCACCCCGCTAATTATTTCCAGCACCTCAAGACTCCTGATTTTAGCCTCACTTTCTTGCTGGTACAAGGATACGACCTGATTAAGAGATTCCAATAAGTCCTCATTATTTTGTAGCAGGTAAATCAAACGAGGATTGTTGGGTGTGAGTGATTCGCTTGGTTCCTTGGCAAGAGCTTGTGCTTCAGATACATAACGGTTAACTTGAGACTGCAGATTCACTGGTGACTCAAAATACATCTTCTGCATTTGTTGAGATAAATTTATCGGGAGAATCAAATCTTGATGAGTTTCTTGCATTTGCACAGTTGTATCTAGTAATTGCTTTCTTATATGATTCTGTTCTCCAGTATTTGTTTCGCAAACAAGTTCTAAGCTCAGCAGGGATGTCTTTTGAGACAGCCATCGTTGACTTCCACTGAGATTAACTAAGCGTGCACTATTTGTTTGTGTCAATATAAGTTGATGCATCGTAATGAAAATTGCCAGAGTTAGAAAAGCGATTAAACTTAAGGCTATCACATAGGTGCATGTCAGATTATATAGGGAACGATTTCTCATAGAATTCCCCCTGCACTTTACCATCATTTCACAAACCAGAAGCTAATACTAATACCTTCTACACTTATGAACTATTTCCTTCTTTTTGGTAAATGCTAATTGAATCGCTCTTTTTCTCCAATTATACAGCACAAAACCCCCGGCATTGCCGAGGGCTTTTGTCTAGACTGATGCTACGTTAAGTTGTGGTAGATTTGTTAGTATATCACAATAGGTTAAGTGAAAATTACGATTAAGCCATGAAGATTTTGAGGTCGTCTTCAACATTCGTAATTCCCGCAATTCCGAAGTTGTTAACTAAAACATTAACTACGTTTGGTGATAGGAAAGCTGGAAGCGTCGGCCCAAGGTGAATATTTTTCACACCGAGATACAAGAGGGCAAGTAAAACAATGACTGCTTTTTGCTCATACCATGCGATGTTATAGGAGATAGGAAGTTGGTTGACATCATCTAGGCCAAAGACTTCTTTAAGTTTTAAGGCGATGACAGCTAAGGAATAGGAATCATTACATTGCCCTGCATCGAGAACTCTAGGAATCCCGCCGATATCTCCTAAGTTCAATTTGTTGTATTTGTACTTAGCACAACCAGCCGTCAGGATGACCGTATCTTTGGGCAATGCTTCAGCGAAATTCGTGTAATAGTCTCGGCTCTTCATCCGTCCGTCACAACCTGCCATGACAAAGAAGCGCTTAATAGCTCCAGACTTAACAGCATCCACGACTTTATCAGCAAGAGCTAAAACTTGATTGTGCGCAAAGCCTCCGACAATCTCTCCTTTCTCGATTTCTGTGGGTGGTGGGCATTTCTTGGCATGATCGATCAGCGCTGAAAAATCTTTAGGTTTTCCATCCACACGATCATTTATGTGCTTAACGCCTTCAAACCCAACGACACCCGTCGTGTAAACCCGATCTTTATAGGAATCTTTCGGCGGAACGAGGCAATTGGTGGTTAAGAAAACTGGCCCATTGAAGGAGTCGAATTCCTTGTCTTGTTTATACCATGCATTGCCGTAGTTGCCAACAAAATGATCATACTTCTTAAAGGCAGGATAGTAGTGGGCCGGGAGCATTTCACCATGTGTATAGACATCAACTCCAGTTCCTTGGGTCTGGATAAGTAATTCTTCGAGATCCTTGAGATCATGGCCGCTGATGAGAATAGCCGGGTTGTTTCGAACCCCGATGTTTACCTTACTGAGTTCTGGATTTCCATAGGTAGTAGTGTTGGCCTTATCCAAAAGAGCCATGACGTCAACACCATATTTACCTGCTTCTAAAACTAGAGCCACCAGATCCCCGACTTCAAGTGTGTCATCAAGTGTGGCGGCTAAGGCCTTTTCTATAAATGCGAAAATCCCTGCCTCTTTGTATTGAAGTGTATACGCATGCTCGGCATATGCGGCCATCCCTTTTAAACCATAGGTAAGTAGTTCTCTAAGTGAGCGAATGTCCTCGTTTTCTGTTGCTAAGATACCCACGTGTGCTGCTTTCGCTTCAAACTCCTTTGGAGATGCCGTCCAGGTAGCTGCATCGGGTAAATTCTCCGGAATCGTGCCTCCTACTCGAATGAGGGCTTGTTTTAGATCTTCACGGAGTTCGAGAGCATCTGAGATTCGTTTTACAAAACGGTCCTTATCGAAGTTTGCATTGGTAATCGTGCTAAAGAGGCTTTCCATTATAAATTGATCAACATCTTTACGGACAAGATAGCGTTCACGAGCTTGAACTGCATAAACCGCAATCCCTTTAAGAGTATAGATTAGAAGATCTTGCAATTTGGCAACATTTTCGGTTTTTCCACATACCCCTTTAATGGTGCATCCAGTCCCTTTAGCTGTTTCCTGACACTGATAACAAAACATCGTAATAACAACCCCTTCTCTTACATTTACTCCAGACGTCCCCAACGCCCATGACTTCCGCGTCCGTTCTTTGTATGTTCATATTATCACAATCAGCAGCGCCCGTTTGTGATCATGGTCACTGTTCCAACGTGATTATTCGCCCGCCTTCATATCTTGTCCTCAACAAAGAAACATCCAACGCGTTAGATAAAACGCCCTAGATGTTTATGTCGACAATAGCGTAAATACCATTATATTTGAATCGGCTAGGAAATCCTCTTGCTGCGATTGCACCAGCAATATTATCGGAAAAATAAGTTCAGTCTCGACCTAGAATGAGTCTGACTTTAAAGTGTATCCTTGGATTTTAATGATCTTTAACAAGAATCATAAGATTTACAGGTAATATTATATGCCGAAAATTGATCATACAGGGTGTAATATATAGGACAATCGCAAATAATAAAATCTCTGGTCATAACCTAGGGATTTTTTTCGTTTAAAAGTAATAATCCTTGAATAATATTGGTTACTGTAATAGATAATCACGAATTACTAGCAACCACTAGTTCCATATGGTAAAATATCCTAAATTTGATGAACCTTGGCTGCACTACCGTGGGAATAGTAAAAAACCAATCAAACTATGGACTAAATAGCAAACCATTAATAATAGACGATAGGAGTTGTCAAAATGAAAAGAACAAGTATAATTCGATTATTATTGTTTCTAGGCACTTTATTCATTTTTCTTATACATTTCAGAATAGGAAATGTAAATAATTTTAATTATTCCTATGCCGTAAAAGATGTCATAGCTAAATCGCCCGACGAAACTTCATCTCAACTTAAACTAGACCATATCGATAATTCAGAGTCATACACTAAAATGACTCCTCTTCTTTCACCCACATCAATGTCTACTACTCATACAGTTAATATTAAACCGGACTTTTCTAATGTTATTTTTATCGGAGACTCAATAACATTTGGATTTATTAAATCGGCAAATACTCCCGTTAATAAGGATCATGTTTACGCAAAAATAGGAGCGCATGTCTATGAAGGTTCTAAGTTGTTAGGAAACAACAGCGAATTGATAACAAAGCTATGCAACGGTTCAGTCGATTATATATTTCTTATGTTTGGAGCAAATGATTTTGGCTATAATATGAATGATTTTAAGAAGTGGTATACGGAGTTAATCAATGATACGAAAACAATGTTTCCTAATGCTAACATTGTTATACAATCCGTTATGCCTATGAATAGTACGCATGAAAAACCAAACAGAGATCAGGAACCACAAAAGTTGAATAACGTAATAAAGACAATAGCGACTGCCGAACATATAAAATTTTTAGATGTTTCAACGAGTATTCCAAATGCTAGGAACTTGCTCGAAGCCGATGGTTTACACTTTAAAAAGGAACTATATCCACTATGGTTATCTGTCATTAAAAAGAATATTGAGTAGCTGGTAATAGAGTTTTTTCACAGAGCGGTTTTAAACAGCATATAATGAGTGCTTATTAAAGGAAGAGTAAAGATTCGCAGAAAATAATATCTGCGAATCTTTACTCTTCCTTTCTAAAAACCTAAAGGTCACGGAAATTGTAAAATGCAAAGCATCCTTAAGCTACTTTGCATAGGTCTGAAGAAAATTTA
>JAUZPJ010000055.1 GCA_030706025.1 Bacillota bacterium
AGTTCATCGATCCACGATTCAGAAATTATTTTAACGTCCTCTTCATCGTTATCATTTAGAATGGGACAGGTGATTTTGACAATAAATTTTTCTTCTGCGTGATTGCCTCCTAAGACCCTGGACATTAGAGTAGCTACATCAGTGGGTAGATCGTTTAACTCTTCCTGACTAAAAGGCACATCCGGCCTAATCTCTAAAGTCCCAATGAATGATGGCCTGACCTTACCCATCTGAAGGATAGTCCCAACCCGTGTGGTTAAAGTAGCAACTGGTCGTTTGGTTCTAGCCCTATTATTGTAAAGTACAAACTTATGATTGCGATCTCCTTCGGGTTGGGATATTGGTACTGGTTCAACAGTTAAGAATCTTCCCCGAGTGTACCTAACACCAAAATCAACAGATTCCACGATCAATGTCAAACCCTCCTCTCTTGGACTCAATTCCGCTCATCGGCATCCACATCGATAAATTTTACGATACTCAGATTCGTATTACAAGGCTACTGAGTAAAATGTCCTTTTGCGGCAACTGGTGCGGCACTAGCATATTCACCAGTTGCCACAAAAGGTTAGGTTTTAGAATTTTCTAGAAAGATACCAATAGTATTGACACTGGAGAAGTGAATTATAGGTTAGTAGATTCTTTCTTAATGCTTTGCTTTTGAGGATGTGCTTATGCCTAGGCCGTCGAAGAAATAGAAGAGACCGAAGCCGTACCAAACGGTGTATAGAAGGTAGAACAGGAGTAGAAAGGCGAGGCTTCCTTTATTATCACTTACCTTCTTTATTTCCACACCATAGTAATTGTACCCGGGTTCAAGTGCTTTTTGAACTACTTTGGTTAAGGCAGCTTCCTCTTTGAACTGTGATTTGCTCTTGAGTGCGGCATCAATTTTCTTGAAAGAGTTGTTCCAGTTGTTTGTCGCTTCTCGGGCATCATAACCATACCTTTTTTCAACTGATTTGCCATCATTGTTGTACATGAATTCACTGTCAGTCACAACCGAACTTAGAATTTTACCAAAATCCCCGTTGATCGATAGTGAAGAATCTTTAATGGTTACGACGGCACCTGCATTGGTGTACAGTTTAGCCCATTTCGCTGCCTCTGCAGCTGAGGATGCTTTGATGGTAAGATTGATGTTAACGCCATTTTGAGATTGGGCAATTTTTGTGGACTCTTTGATAAAGTTGGAAGAGCCTTTGGAGAATGAGTTGAACATATCGTCGGCGTAATTCAAGCCATTTCTGCCGTTACCGAAGTTTGGTGACATCATGCCAACATAGCACAGTACAAAACTTATCATTAATACTAGACCGATTATAAAGGACTTCTTGTTTCTGATCATTGGGAAACACCCCCTTCAGTTGCCTTTACAGCATTCTCTTCGGCAGACTCAGCTCGGAGCTTCGGTACGTTAACAATGAATGTCCCGATGATCCAGAAGGCAAAGAAAGCAACTAAGGCGAAGAAGATCCATACCCCTATTTTGGTGATCAATGCGCCAGTGGCAGCGGTTAAGGTGATATAGCCCATTTGACTTAACTTTTCTGGAAGAGCAAAGATTCTGTTGATAAATCCGGCCATGATTGCTATGGCATAGAAAGCCTTGATTTGAGATCCAGGAACTACCTTAGTGGTAATAGCGCCAATTTGAATACCAAAGAGCGATCCGAGCAGACACCCCATAGCCAACGTGTAGAATACATAACCGTAGACGGCGTACTGAGCGATGGAACCGTAACCAGCTGTAAAAATTATCTGGAATATATCAGTGCCGACAGTGGTGAAAGCGGAAATTCCTAATCCATATACGAACATCGGGAAGGTGATGAAACCGCCGCCAACCCCTAGTATGGCTGCTAAAAGACCTGCAATAGCTCCGCAAATCGCTACAAACACTCCGGATATTTTTCTCCCGCCGGGGATTATCTTCTCATCAAACGTAATCATGGGAGCAAGGTTAATGGTTTGCATTTTAGATGCCAGTGATGTTATACTATCTTGGCTGCCTCCATGTGCATCGCCAACCGAGGTTGTTTTTCTTGCTTTATAATAATCGGTTAGAGCGAAGACACCCAAGAATCCCAGGAGAACCGCATAAATAGTGCTTATTACGAAGTCGCTCATTACCGGATTAAAATTATATAACGCTCTGTTGATTACTCCGCCGCCAGTGACCCCAATTCCGGAGCCTATTAGAAAGGCTATAGCCAGACCTACATGAACGTTACCCATTTTCTTGTGCAGGGTGGTACCCATAATAGCTTTGGCAAAGATGTGAAACATGTCTGTGCCTACTGCTAGAATACCCTTTACTCCTAGACTCATCAGTGCCGGTGTTATGACAAAGCCCCCGCCAGCCCCGATACATCCTGTAATTAGACCGGCAATGATACCGATTGCAATGGAACCGTAAAAAGTTTGAGCTGAGAAAAAGGACGGACCGTAGGCTGATTTGCCGCCGATAACTGCCGGTAGGGATGCGGCATGGGCCACCGCTGGAATGATTAGGGGCAAGGCCATCACGAATAGTACCAATAGCGTTTTTCGGTTCTTAATAATGTTTAAAGAAGTTTCAATCTCCCACTGGGCATGTGCCCTAGAGGCTTGCATAAGGGATTGATAAAACCGTTTCATCATGACATTTCCCTCCTTCATTGATTTTAATGAATAAGCCAGGTGATTTTTTTTTTGTTACATAAGCCTCACCCCTCACACGAAAACATCTGGAGAAATATGGCGTAAACTTAATTTTGGCTTAACTTCCAGACATGCTCCCCTCCTCCACTATTTGATAAAGGTTGTGGCAATGTGAAAAATTGTTTGTGATTCCTTACACTTGAAGGTTAACACTGGGACAACCCCGGTGTCTATAGCCATTAGTTATGGTCACAATGAGTGTATGTTATTGCACCTGACTATAAATCAAGCCTCTTTTGGTTTAATTCTAGGAATCCATGAGGGGCGAATCCTCGAAAACGTCCTGATTGACGATTAACCTTGGCCTTCAAGATGGATGCAGTGTATCTCTTCATGGAGGTTTCCACATACCTTCATAATTAAGCAGACACCTGATTTTTAGGGGCAAAATCCCATTTGCTTAAATCTCAATACCTTCGTAACTTTGGGTTAGCGCATGCTTTTTCGACAACGTCCCGTTAAAATTGTTTAGGCAAATACCTTGTAAAAAAGGCTAGCAAACTTTGTAATCACAATTGTTATCCCCTATGCGATGAAAGAATTTTTTTAAAAAAATTATTTTAGTTAATGTTTTTAGCATCGGGTTTAATCATTTTGTAAAATAATCAGAATATAATGAACTATAAGATAATAGACGTCAATGATCGAACTAGTTTCATGTCGATTTACTAGGCACAACTCTAGCTATAAACTCATCGGCAACTAACTCTCCTAAATAATAAAAGCCATCGATAAATCGATGGCCTGGAACACGTATGCTAATACGATCGTGGATTTAGTCAAATCCATATATTAAGATTATCTTTGTTTTCAATAATTTTTTCGGCTATCTTTGTACCCACGTAATGAATGTAGTTTTCGAAGTAGTTTTGGTTCTGTTCTTCTTTGTATTCCCTAGTCGAGGCCATGCGGCGAAGTAATGGAATCCTATTCGTGTTATTAATATCAAAGTTAGCAATTGATTTGCCAAATTCCTCCGTTAATTTAGAGTTACCCCAAGATTTGGGTCCCTTTTTAGGTTCGATTTCGTAAACACGCCTTACAAATTCGTAGGGAAAGGCCCCAAATGTAATAAGAATCGTGGGTTTATGCTCAACAACAAGTTCTTTAAACAATTTTATTTCTGTATCGACTTGTGCATCCCACCACCTAGCCATATTGGGAACGATGGCGCTATCACTAACGACATTCCTAAAATAAATGTTGGTGGTATCAATTCTTGTATGCAATTCCCTATACACCATATCCTGTATTACCGTTAAGACAGGTGTCCAAATGTAGTCGCTAACAATAGGGTGTTTGGGATTAAACAATAGCCAGATCGGAAACGACCGTTCTCCCGACTCCCTTTTTATCTTATCTACTAAAGGTTTATAGTTACAATGAGTTAGACTGGACAAACAAATCCCACCTTTCAGTATTATGACTACTAGGAATTCTAAACATGTTTTTGTCCTCAACTGTTTATTGATATTTGCAAGCCTAATGCTGTAACAAGCTGTAATTTCTTTACAATTGAAGGTTAACAGTGGGACAAACCTCATGTCTATAGTTAATGGATATGATCACAATTAATAAACCATATGGGCGGGCTATAAAAACCACCGGTGATAACTGTTTTGTTGTGTAAAAAAGAACAAAGGAAGCAGGTTTAAACCCTGCTTCCTAAGAAGTATGGACCAGATTTAGTTGTAGCCATCTTATTTGATCCAAATATCAAGACTGTCCTTGTTCTCGATGATTCTTTCAGCTATTTTTGTTCCCACATAATGATAGTAATTTTCGAAGTTACCGTCATCTTGGATGAACTTCTCACTCTCCGTCACGCGGCGAAGCAAGGGAATCCTATTAGTACGGTTAATATCAAAGCTTTCAATGGATTTACTAAATTCGTCTCCTAAGTTAGTAGTGCCCCAATACTTCGGCCCCTTTTCGGGCTTGATCTCGTAAGTTCTCCTAACGAATTCAAAAGGGAATGCCCCAAAAGAAATAAGAATCTTTGGTTGATATTCCATTACAATCTCTCTGAACAGCGCTATTTCTGAGGATAATTCGGCACCCCACCAATTGACTGTATTTGTAACAAATTCGCTATCACTGACTGCGTTCCTTATATAAATATTGGAGGTGTCAATTCTTGTGTGCAGATCCCTAAATAATTTGTCCTGAATCTCCGCCAAAACATGTGCCCAAATATAGTGGCGAACAATCGGGTGCTTAGGGTTAAATAATAGCCAGATCGGAAACGTTCTTTCCCCCGATTCCCTCTTTATCTTATCAATTAATGGCGTATCGTTATTTTGAGTTAGGCTGGACAAACAAATCCCACCTTTCAGCAAGTAGATGATTACTACCATAACCTATGTGGTATATGTGAAAAGTATCACTAGTACAGGCATTATGTCTATAGCTAATAGACATAATCACAATCAATGAATCTTATGGGTGAACACTAGAATATTTAGGCTATAGTATGTTTCTGATTGTAGGAGTTTCGCAATTTGTTATAGTATCGTTCACGTTAACTTGTTTGTTCAGAAAAAGAAGCGAGCCTATCCTTGCCCATTTAATAAAAGGCTTATAAAAGAAACTTAATATCCCGAAAGAAAATAGAAAAAGGACAAAATCCCTTGTAATGGGGACTTCGTCCATTAATCAGAAAGCCTAAGTTTTCGGAGGTTCCCCTTTTACTTGTGCCATCCTTGTAAGATAAGTAGTCATCCTGAGCGAAGCGAAGGATCTGGATCCTTCAGTCGTCCCTCCTTCAGGATGACACAGCCGATTGAGTATGATTTTGGTATAAGAATCATTAACAACGATCTATTTTAGAATGCAGGAACGATTGACCCTTTGTATTTGTCTTCAATGAATTTCTTGACATCTGGAGAGTTTAATACCTTCGCCAGTTTTTGTAAGGCGGGATCGTTTTTACGACTGTCTTTGACGACGATAATGTTAGCATAGGGAGAGTCTTTGTCCTCTGTAAAGAGGGAATCTTTAATCGGATTGAGTCCACCTTCTAAAGCGTAGTTCGTGTTGATCACAGCACCGGCGACTTTAGGGTCTTGCAGTACACGGGGAAGTTGAGGGGCATCAATCGGAGTGATTTTGAGTTTTTTGGGGTTACCTGCTATATCATTGACAGTTCCTTTGATCCCAACCCCGTCTTTTAACTGAAGGAGACCTGCTTTAGCCAATAAGGCTAAGGCGCGACCGCCGTTGGAGGGGTCATTAGGGATGGCAATGGTATCGCCGTCTTTGAACTGATCAATTTTAGTAATTTTTTTAGAGTAAACACCCATCGGTTCGATGTGTACTTTGGCAATAGACACTAGATTTAAGTTATGGTCTTTGTTAAAGGAGTCTAGATAAGGGGTATGTTGAAAGAAGTTAGCGTCAATATCTCCGGCATCTGTGTCTAAGTTCGGACGGACATAATCTGTGTAATTGACGATTTTCAGGTCGACGCCTTCTTTAGCTAATGCGGGTTTAATATATTCAAGGATTTCTGCATGGGGGATTGGGGTTGCCCCAACTTTAAGTGTGGTTTTGGCTGAGGAATCAGACGAAGCTTTTGGGGCGGGTGAAGTTCCACAGCCAGCAAGACCTAAGGAGAGAGAGGCTAAAAGTACGAGAGACAAGGTGAAAACACGATGTTTTTTTAATTTAAACATAATTTTCTTCCTCCTAATATTTATTGCTAGTTAATAGCCTTATTTAATTTAGAGATGGTTAGGAATAAATGCAAATGAACTTAGAAGTGGCCAATGCACTAAACTTAGTGAGAAATTTTGCGTGCTAGGGTTGTTCCTAAGGACTGTAGCCCCTGAACAATTACGACGAGTATGACGACGGTGACAATCATAATGTCGGTTCGAAAACGGTTGTAGCCATATTGAATAGCGAGGTCCCCTAATCCCCCCCCTCCAACAGCACCGGCCATAGCAGTGTAGCCGATAACGCTGATCGTTGTAATAGTAACACCAAGAATAAGAGAGGCTTTTGCTTCAGGAAGAAGCACTTTTTGAATGATTTGAAGAGGGGATGCCCCCATGGATAAAGCCGCCTCAATGACGCCGTAAGGAACCTCTTTCAGTGAGCTTTCGACAACACGTGCGACAAAGGGAGCAGCTGAGATAACGAGAGGGACAATTGCCGCGGTTGTGCCGATTGACGTGCCAACGAGTATCCGAGTGAACGGGATGAAGGCTACTAATAGGATGATAAATGGAGCGGAACGTAAGATGTTGATGAGGGTTCCTAAAATCCGCTCAACCCAAGGGTTGGGTAAAATGTGCCCAGGTGACGTTACAACTAGGATGACGCCCAAAGGGAGTCCAATTACGTAAGCAAGTAATGTAGAGACGATGACCATGTAGAGGGTCTCACCTACCGCTGGGGAGATAAGTTGTAGCAGATTTGACGGGTCAAATGGCACCTTGAATCACCTCCACCTTTAATTCGCGGGATGCCAGATATTGGTGTGCTGCTTCAAGTTGTTCGGGAGTTCCTTGAAGCTCCAAGGTAAGAGTCCCAAACAGTGTGGATCGTAAATGATCAATACTGCCATAGAGGATATTCGCTCGAACATCGCAGGTGCGCAGCAAATCAGTTATGATAGGGTCTGATGCTCGTGACCCAAGAAACTGTATGCGGATAATTTCCGAGTCATGGTGGGTGGCGAATTCCCGCAAAAGTTCTGCAGGGAGTTCACTGGGAAAAACAGTTGAGATAAATTCTTTCCCAATCTCTGACTGAGGTTGAATGAAAACGGACTCGACTGGGCCGTATTCAACGATGCGGGCCTCGTGTATAACCGCTACATCGGTACATACTTCTTTAATCACTTTCATTTCATGGGTGATCATGACAATTGTTAGACCGAGATTTTGGTTAATATCACGCAAAAGGTTTAGGATAGAAAGAGTTGTTTGTGGATCAAGCGCAGAGGTCGCTTCATCACACAAGAGGACTTGTGGTTTTGTAGCAAGCGCCCGCGCGATGCCGACACGTTGCTTTTGTCCACCACTAAGCTGAGAGGGATAAGCAAGAGCTTTGTCCTCGAGACCTACAAGGTGGAGCAACTCTTCGACACGAACCTTAATATCCTTTTTGGGAAGACCAGCAATCTCTAAAGGAAAGGCAATGTTTTCTGCTACAGTACGTGATTGAAGAAGATAAAAGTGCTGAAAGATCATTCCAATGCTTTGACGTGCCTGGCGCAGTGCTTTACCTGAGAGCTTAGTTAGATCCTGACCCGAAATGATGATTTGACCGCTCGTAGGTCTTTCGAGAAGGTTTAAGCAGCGTACCAGTGTGCTTTTTCCGGCACCGCTCAATCCGATGATGCCGTAGATGGCGCCTTGAGGAATGTGGAGGGAAACATCGTTAATAGCGGTGACCGTTCCTTGACGGGAGGAGTACGTTTTAACCAATTTTTTGATCTGTATCAAGGCGTTCCTCCTTTGTGTAAAGGTATTGAGAGCGGTATAAACACAATAAAAACTCCGCGAAGAAAACCCGCGGAGTTACCATTCGGTTTTCCTCTTATCTCCCAGATTTCTCTGCAGGAGTTAGCACCGTACACTAAAGCCGGTTGCCGGGTTTCATCGGGCCAGTCCCTCCACCTACTCTGAATAAGAGATTATATGAAATTCATTGTGTTTAAGTCTCATGATTGAATGCATTATAGCATAGGCATAAAGAGCTTGGCAAGAGGTAAAAATAAATATCCATAAAAATACTTGACAATAGAACAGCGCTTTAATAAATTAAAGGGGGACAGTGAATTTAGTCGAGGAGGAAACCTTATGTCAAGCGATGAGCGGTTACAACATCCGTTAACAGATGCTTTATTCGAAGCAGTTTTATTGCTCAGAAGCAAAGAAGAGTGTTACCGGTTTTTTGAAGATATTGCGACGGTCGCGGAAATAAAGGCTTTAGCCCAGCGCCTTGAAGTTGCGAAGATGCTGCAAAGGAATGAAACTTATACGTCGATCGGAGAAGTGACAGGAGTTAGTACTGCCACGATAAGCAGGGTCAAACGCTGCTTGAATTTTGGAGCCGATGGATATCGAATGATTCTACAGCGTTTACAAGAACAGAGTAAATAAGTGGTATGATACAAAAGTAAGTATCAATTGATATAGAAGGAGAATCATAATGTTAAGAACGAATTTAGGTCAACGTATACCGGAGGGTATGCGTGATTTATTACCTGAGGAAATCGTTATCCAAGAACGCTTAGAGGCAGAGGTTCTTTCTCTTTTTGGTCAGTGGTCTTATCAGAAAGTGCTGACACCCACTCTTGAATTCAGCGCTTGCGTTCAGCCGGATCTTGAGCAAGCTGATTCATTATATAAATTTTTTGATCGGGAAGGACGAATACTTGCGATGCGCCCCGAATTGACAATACCGATTGCCCGACTTGTCAGTACACGCATGCGCGGTTCGGCGTTACCCCTTCGTCTGTGTTATGGTGCTGATGTTTATCGAAACACCTCGGTTAGACATAGAGAGTTTCGGCAAGTCGGTGTGGAACTTGTTGGTTCTTCTCATGAGTTGGCCGATGCTGAGGTGATCGCCCTAGCTGTTGAAGCGATTGCAGGGTTGGGTATAAAAAATTATCAGTTTAATCTGGGACATATGGGAATTTTCTCCGGGCTTATGTTGGAAGCAGGGGTTGATGAAGGGTTACAAGCTAAGCTCGAAGAAGCGTTAGCGCGTAAAGATATGGTTAGCGTGGAGAAATGCGTAGGACAAAGTGGGTTACCCGAGAGAGTACAGGAACTATTGCTGCGCTTGCCTCATCTGCACGGGGGGGAAGAGATTTTGGATGAAGTCCTTGAATGGAGCGCACGGCCGGCGATTCGTGAAGCGGTTGAGAGCTTAAGACGGATCTATCAGTACCTAAACGATTTTGGAATTCAGGAAAATGTGTCGCTTGATTTAGGAATTCTACGTGGTTTTTCGTATTATACCGGGGCAGTTTTTGAAGGGTATGTATCGGGAATGGGCTTTCCAGTGGTTGAGGGAGGACGGTATGATACCTTATATGCTGACTTTGGTGTTCCACAACCAGCAACTGGGTTCGCCATTCACCTTGGAAATTTGTTAGAACAATTTCCGCTTAGTCCCACCGAAGGTGCCGATGTTTTGGTTTATGGATCCGATGCGAAATTAATTATTCACCAGTGTCAAGTATTAAGGGCCAAGGGGAAACGAGTTGAAATGGCACTTGGAGTTATAGAGAATGAAGTTGCTCAAGCCATGGCGCATCAGAGGAGGATACCAGAAGTTATTTGCGTTGGGTAGGGAGGAAGTTTATTAGCACGTTCGCACTCGCTGCATTGCTATTCGCTTGACGCTAGGGCTAAAACGCGGAACCTCCAGGCTTTTCTGAATGTGAACCTTCGCGTTTCTTCACGCCCTATCGTCTGCGCTCATTGACGCAATTCCGCTAAAGTGACTCACTAAGCTAAGAAACTTCCTCTGGCTTTGGGGTCGACGAGGGGTTGGAACGACGGGAGTTAGAACGACCCGAGGGGTGTTGTTTGCGTCGTTGACGCAAAAGCACTGAGGTGGCGGGGGCGTGCAAGTTGCTCAGCTAAGCTTAGAAATTTCTACGCTTTGGGACCGACGGAGGTTGGGACGATGTTATTGAGCGTTGTTTGCGTCGTTGACGCAAAGGCACTGAAGTGGCGGGGTCATGCGGCTGAGAAAATTTAGGTTGGATAAAGGGGTGTAATTCATGCGTAAACTCGCGGTACTTACTGGTGGAGGGGATTGTCCCGGGCTTAATGCTGTGATACGGGCTATTGCTAAAAGTGCCCAGCAATATGGACTGGAAGTGCTGGGCATTAGAGATGGCTTTCGCGGAGCTGTGGAAGGGGATTTTGTGCCCCTTACGTTGAAAGATGTTTCGGGTATTTTACCGCGTGGTGGCACAATTTTGGGAACAACAAATCGGGATAACCCTTTTGCGTATGATACGAAAATCAATGGAGTTACTCAAAAAGTCGACCGTTCAGACGATGTAATAAAAAATTTAAAAGAGCGTGGTGTGGATACCTTACTGGCAATCGGAGGAGACGGAAGTCTGAAGATTGCCCTTGAGTTTGCCAATAAAGGGCTGTCTGTGATCGGGATTCCTAAAACAATTGACAATGACTTAATGGCTACTGATCAAACGTTTGGTTTTCAGACCGCGGTGGATACGGCTCAAGAAGCTTTAGACCGACTGCATTCGACAGCAGAGTCTCATCATCGTGTTATGGTCTTGGAAGTAATGGGGCGATATGCGGGATGGATTGCCTTGTATGCTGGGGTGGCAGGAGGAGCAGATGTTATCTTAATTCCAGAAATACCCTATAATCTTAGTCGGGTAGCATACTCTGTCCAACAACGGGCAAAACAAGGGAAAAAGTTTAGTATTATCGTTGTGGCGGAGGGCGCAAAGCCCATGGGCGGCGAAATGGTGGTCGAACGTTTAGTTTCGGGACGAGTTGATCCTATCAAATTGGGTGGCATAGGCGCTAAATTGGGTCGTGACCTGGAAGAACACTTTGGACTGGAAACGCGCGTTACAGTATTGGGACATCTCCAGCGGGGAGGTTCTCCGAATTCATATGATCGTGTACTCGCAACTCGCTATGGTGTTGCCGCAGTAGACTCTGCACTTGAAGAGGAATTTGGGATTATGGTCGCTCTTCAGGGCAGAGATATTGTTCGAGTGCCCTTAAATCAAGCAGTCGATAGACTTAAAATGGTGCCCCTAACTGATCCTTTATTGATAACAGCCCGTACTGTTGGCATA
>JAUZPJ010000056.1 GCA_030706025.1 Bacillota bacterium
ACAATTATCTAAAATCGAGATTAGGAACATATAAAGATATTTTGATTAAACATAAATAAAATTATTGAAATTTTAGCCATGAATTATATAATGGATGTATAATCCTGGGCAATGCTAAAACAGCTAAACGTGTGGTGATTTGATGCTTGATGAAGAAAAGAGTTTATATACGATAGGTACTGTTGCCGAGTTGATTGGAGAACATCCTGAAACCCTAAGGGTCTGGGAAAGAAATGATTTAATCCGACCCAATAGGGAAAGTTTCCAGAGGAAATACTCCAATAATGACTTAATAAGACTAAGGTTTATTAAATTTCTAATGCATGAAAAGGGTTTAAATATTGCCGGTGTAAAACATTTGACCTCCATGTACTCTTGCTGGTATAAGCGTAATTGTAAGGGAGGAGCAATAAGGAACAGTTCAGTGGCCGTAAATGAGTCTAAACCTTGCTGGAAGGTAGCGGGAACCTTTTGCCTTGTAGCAAGTGATAAGAGCGAATTATGCAGTTCTTGTGAAATGCTCAAGAATTGCTCAGGTTGTACTGATTGTCAATCATAAATATCATAAGCTAAATATCAATAAATTTATTGATATTACATAAAGAAACTTATTTAAGAAAATATTTTATGTGAATAACTCAGAATGTGAATTTGAGGGTTATTTGGGGTGAAAGGCATAGAGGGGGTAAGTTAATGAAGGTTAAAATACCGGAGGCGACTATTATGCGTATGTCCGTTTATTCACGCTTTCTAGCTGACCTTGATCGTAAGGACATCATTATGATATCGTCATTTGATATCGCTGAAAGAGTGGGAGTCAGTCCAGTCCAAGTTCGTAAAGACTTTTCCCTCTTCGGGGAATTTGGTAAAAGAGGAGTAGGCTATAATGTAAAAGAATTACATTGGCAGATTCTAAAAATTCTTAGTTTGGATGCTAGCTGGAGTGTTGCTCTGGTTGGATTGGGTAACCTTGGTTCGGCGCTTAGCAGCTACAAAGGCTTTCATGAGCGTGGCCTTATTATTACTAGTATCTTTGATAATAATCCGGGCAAGATCGGAACTTTTATTAACAATGTTGAAATTCTGCCTATGGATAAGCTAGTCGAAGTAGTAAAGTATAACCAAACCCAAATAGGGATCATTTCTGTCCCTTCAGAATATGCTCAAGAGATTGCAAACCTTTTAGTGGAAGGTGGGGTTCAGGCTATCCTTAATTTTGCTCCCGTAGTATTAAATCTTCCACGAGAAATAAAATTACGCAATGTAGATGTGACAGTTAATTTAGAAATATTAACGTTTAATAGTGTTAAGATATTCGGCGAAATAAAACGTCCTCACAATGAGCCCTTATTTTTTGCTTAGTCGAACATCGGAGGAGTAAGGCCTTAGCCAAGTTGCTAGGGTCTTATTCTTTATATAAAATTACAAACAAGTAATAAAGTACAATAATACTATTTAACACAAATATGTAAACATATAGTATAATGTGTCGAAAAATGTGTAGTAAGCTTTATTGTTATTAACTGACACTAAAAATAATGCAAAAGGATAATGATTATGAAGAGACTACATTTATAATCGGTTAGTTACGGTGATAGACACAGTCAAGTAAAAACGTAAACCCAAATGGTAACTATGGAAGATGTGGCCGACGTAAACAGTTCCCATTTTTATATCATAGACGGGCATACTAATCACCTGAACTAATTGGGAGGGATACTAGTGTCTGAATTAGATGAAATAGTAAACCAAATCGAAGACTTGCGCTCAAGCACGATCAAGGTACAAGAGTATAAATCCTCTACTGATCCAGAAGCTGTGGCGGCGTGCCATGAATTGCATACTGCCTTAGATAGGTACCAAGGAATACTAATGAGAATAATCGAGGATAAGTGATGGGGGATAGGAAAGAGACGTAGGGTGAGGTTATTTTTAGGTTTATGGTTTAATATAAAAGATTTGTTTATTGTTTGAAAAATTATGATATAATTGCTTAAAAATTTAAGGAGGTCTTCTATGACTGATACGAGGTTCAAAGTACTCCTATATTCCGATGGATCCCATCAGGCTTTTTCAGCGGCCGTTTACACTGCGACGTTGTTACAGAATACGCCCAATATGTATTTAACCATCTTGCACATACACGATCGTGATGCGGGTTCTGAAGGAAAAAAATTAAGTTGGATACAGACTTGGCCTGTTAACCCTACCACGGAATGGGTTAAACACATAATCAACGATTCTAATATGAATATAGAATTGAAAAAAGAATATAATGCAATATTTTTAAAAACATATGAGATATTATGCGATAAAAGATACAACGTCAATCATCATGAGCTATTTTCAAATACCAGACTTTCCGAAATATCCAACACAGCTGATCTTATACTTGATTATGCAATACAAAATTCATTTGATTTAATAGTTATGGGTACACGGGGACATTCAAATTTAAAAGGGTTGATTTTCGGTAGTTTAGCACATACTGTCCTTACCAGGTCTATTATACCTGTAATGTTAATCAAGAAACTACCCCAAGAGTTCATCGATGGTTACATGTCTGGCATCAGCCCAACTTCCTTACGAAGAATCAAATGAAACTGAAAACTAGAATTTACCATATAAAGTTAAACTCCGGCTGAAGTTACTTTGATTAACTTCGGCCGTTTTTTGTTTTTGCCACAAAGTCCTGCAATTATCAGATTTTTTTCCCGCTTATATGTTAATATTGAATAAATTAAAATGCTGATGTGGTAGCGTTTATACTCAATTCAAGTTACTATTTTAAATAGCAAACCACCTCCTTTGCGCCGTAGACTTCTAAAAGGAAAATGGATATCGGATGTATAAATCTTTAATAGACTTCTCACCAGGAATGGAATTATATAGTAGAACTATTTGCTAAAAGAAGGTGAAGTTATGAGCCAAATTCAAGGTACCTTTAACGGATTCGCGGTAATTGAGAGTAACAGAATTATAAGATGCTCCCAGAACATCGAGCCCATTATTCAAGATATTGGAACGGACTGGATTGCTGATTGGGATCAGTGCCCACTACCATTATTTATAAAACTAAATTCCGAAGTGCAGTGCACTATTGAACTACTAGAACCTGGGAAGTACTTAGCCATATTTGAAAACTTAAAAAGTGTTAGGAATCTAGTTCAAACCAACAGGGACCTTGAATTCATCTTTAAAAACTCCTTTGATGGGATTTATGTAGCAGATGGGAATGGGCTTACCCTAAGTTTGAATCCCGCGATTGAACGGAATTATGGTCTAAGTTCAGCGGACTTGATTGGAAAAAATGTTCAGGAACTCGAACGTGAAGCTGTTTTCAATCCTTCAATTGTCCTCAAAGTTTTACGAGAAAGAAAAAGAGTGACGGCTTACCAAGACACGAGGACAGGAAAAAGGTTAATGTCGACTGGAAACCCCATATTTAATGAAGACGGTGAAATTATCAGAGTCGTCTGTAATTCAACGGATATTACCGAACTTTATCTATTGAAGGAACAGTTAAAAGAGAAGGAAGAGAAAGTAAGGGTTTATGAAAATGAGTTACAGTTATTGCGGCAAAAGGAGACAAACCTAGCAGGATTCGTTTTCAATAGTGCCAAAATGCATAGCGTATTCTCAATGGTTCAAAGGATTTCAACGGTGGACTCGAACGTGTTGATAACCGGAGAATCCGGAACCGGCAAAGAAGTTGTGGCAAAAGCTGTCCACGCTCTGAGTTCGCGATCCCAAGGTCCGTTTATAAAAGTAAATAGCAGCGCGATTCCAGAAACCCTACTGGAATCGGAATTGTTCGGCTATGACCCCGGTGCCTTCACGGGGGCACAAAAAAACGGTAAACCAGGATATTTTGAATTAGCTAACAAGGGCACACTCTTTCTTGACGAAATAGGGGAGGTACCTTTATCAATTCAACCAAAACTATTAGAAGCAATCCAAGATAAATCTATTAAACGTATCGGTGGCACTAAAACGGTGGAACTTGATTTTCGCCTGATAGCGGCGACGAATAGGGATTTAAGTAAGATGGTAGCACGGGGAACATTCAGGGAAGATTTATTCTATAGGCTTAATGTTTTGCCTATACAGCTCCCCCCTTTAAAGGAGCGGTCAGAAGACATTCCTCTTCTCATCCACCACTTTTTGACTCAGTTTAACACAAAGTATAACTTGAACAGGCAGTTTACAAGCGAGGCAATTTGGGCGCTTTGTAACTACGAGTGGCCTGGCAATATACGCGAATTACAAAACGTCATTGAAAGGTTGGTGGTCTTATCAGAAAACGGTCAGATCCGTGAGCAAGACATTGTAGTCATGTTACCCAACTTAGCCCCAGCTCCTTTGATAGTGGCTAGTGGTAAGGAAGATAAAATGTTAGTGAAGGTAAAATTCGTTGACAGTGAAATCATTAACCTTTCGGAAACGCTTAAAGCGGTCGAAAAGGAACTAATCCAGGATGCCTTACAGAAGTTCAGTTCAACACGTAAAGCAGCCCGTCAGTTAAAAATTAGTCAATCTGCATTAATGAGACGTCTAAAAACCTATGGCTTACATGAAATCGAATGAACCGTAAATAGACTGATGAACCATTATAGAATCAGAGATAACCCACAATCGAACCTGAATCGGTTCATTGTGGGTTAATATTTTACAATATTCTGTATTTTATAAACAGTAAGAACTGGCATTACTTTTGCATTAATTATTTGTAGAATTATTATGAAGGGAGTGCTTAGGACTTAAATCCTTCATGAGTTTGATTCTCGTGAAAATTTGATTGTCTAAACTTACTGCTGATTTAGTTAGTACTTTTACAAGGAGGAGTTAAAATGTTATCCGAAATTCGCCATGTTATCGCTGAGGAGATGAGGGCCGCAGAAAGCCGAATATGGAATCGGATTGAACCGTTGCTCTCTCAAAAAGAAGAAGATACATTTGGAGGAGGCACATTTGAGGATACAGCGAACTTGTTTATCCCGGACTTAGAACAGAGCATTATGTCGTGCACGCATAAATCCGATTGTGAAAATGGACAATCGATAAAGTAGATGTGCGAGGGGTTGAATCATTACCTTGCCAAAAAACATGTTGAGACAGTCGTGTTAATAGTACGGAAATAGCTTGAGATCAGTAGCTTGGGGCATTTTGCCCTTTTTCTTTTTGCCATTTATATCAGAGGAAAATTAACCCTAAAATTCCGATTACACACAAGCGTCTATTATATTCTTTTGTATTATATTGTTGAATTTGGGGATCATGAAGAATCATATGGATGAGTGGTAAGTTTTGGACTGACTCTTCATAGACTTAATATAGTAGGGAGAAGGGGGAACATATTTATGGTTTGGATCAATGTCGATAAACCAACTAAGAAGTGTACCTTACACATGAAAAGCAGCTGTACTTACTTGCAAAACAAAAATGAGACACACTTTAAAGGAATAGGATACTTGAAACGAGATGGCGGATGGTTGAGTTTTCCTGATCCAAAGCTTGCGAAATTATATCTTCAAACTTATTTGCCTGAATACAAATTCATTGACCATTGTTAATGAGATTGTCCGCCAATCTAGGTGAAGAGACCTTCTTAACGACCATTTCATTAATAATTGTTAGAGGTTATATTAAATCAATTGTACATGAACAGGCGCTTGATCAATCCATTCCGATATCGTAAAAAGTGGTGTACAATATTACAAGGAAATGCCGAGAACAATGTAAATGTATGCAATAGAAAAGTTCGAATCAGAGTTATAACAACGGTTTTAAAGGAGATTTGAAAAAATGCAGTACATAGTTACAGCTTATGACGGGACCGATGAAAAAGCACTGGAAAGAAGATTAGCAGTAAGAGAGGAACATTTAAAATCCGTAGAAAGAAGATTTAAAGCTAGAGAGCATTTGTATGGTGGAGCCATACTTGATGATGTCGGAAAGATGATAGGCTCAATGATGGTAGTGGACTACAACTCAAGGGAAGAGCTAGATAACTGGTTAAAAGTTGAACCTTATGTAGTGGGAGATGTGTGGCAAAAAATAGACATACAGTCTTGCAAAATCGCGCCGATCTTTATGGGTCCTTAAAAATAATTATTGTTAACGGAGTAAAATCGTAGTTTTTATAATGGAGTATAACATTGCTCGATACTAATATAGTTTCCCCTTCAAGCTACTAGCGATATGAAACCATCCATTGGAAAATGGTGCATAGGCATAGGCATAGGCATAGGCATAGGCATAGGCATAGGCATAGGCATAAGGATAAGGCTACCACCTTTTAAAGATGATAGCCTTTTTGCAATGGTATATTTTAGAAGATCACACCTAATGCGATAAGAATCAGAATTGCAATTGCAATGATGCCGACTCCTACGCCAGCACCAACGCCGCCATAACCATAAGCAGCTACTGGGGCCACTGGAGCGACTGGGGGACGACAACATGCTCCGCTCATTCCACCATAACCCATTCCGTACATAAGAAGTTCCACCTTTCTAAACTAGAATACGATTCCCATAGCGATCAGAAGAAGAATTATAACAACAACTACAGCGATTCCTGCGCCAAAGCCTTTTTCACAACCGCAAGCTGCTCCATCCATTTGCGTTTCCTCCTTTGTTAAGAGTTAACACATAATATGCACATACTGGTTTTAATGTAACTATATTCCAATAAAATGCATCCTGTTTTTTGTTGCAGCTGAACATTTTTCGTCTTATTAATGGCATAAATTGACGTTTTAGAATCCTGACTTTTGCAGAAACTAAATTTAGTTTATGTAAAGGAGAAAGGAGATTAAACACATGGCAACCTTAGGTAAAAGTGGCAATACAAATTATATCCCTCCAGGAAATACTCCTAAACCAGGAATAATAACACCAAACTCAAATGTAATGGCAGGAAAGACGGCTGCACCAACGAATGAAAATACAGATCCTAGTCATGATTGATTATTTAAAATCTCACTGGACAGCTTAGGCTGTCCAGTTTTTGCTACTTAGGCCATTTTCCATAAAAATGGGTACATAGCGATTCATAGATATATTTAACTATCTTATCCCCGGAAGATAATTTATAATAATATGGGATTTAAAAGGGGGCAAATTTATGGATCACCGAAAGTTAGTTCTGGATGAAGATAGTGAGTTTAAATTTCATTGCCATGATGGGCTGGATTGCTTTAAAAAATGCTGTCGGGACATCAATATTTTTCTCACTCCTTACGATATCCTGCGGATGAAAAATTTCTTGGGCCTTTCTTCAGGAGAATTTCTGGAGAAATTTACCCTTAAGGTACCTGTGCATCACTCCGGCTATTCCGTTGTGCAAATTAAGATGTCCGAGGAGGATAACCTAAAATGTCCCTTCATCACACCAAAGGGATGCCGGGTTTATAGGGAGCGGCCCTGGTCCTGCCGAATCGCGCCGGTGGACATGCTGGGCGGGGGGAAATATTCGTTTGTTTTTGAAAGTTCCCGCTGCCACGGGCTGAATGAGACAAAGACACAAACCATAAAGGAATGGGTTCGTGACCAGGGTTTAGAGATCTACGAAGAAATGGAACAAGGGTTTAGCGAGATAACTAAACACTTAAAACTTACCGGCGATCGGGAGACTGATGAGAAGATTGTTAAACTTTTCTTTATCGTCTGCTATGATCTGGACAAATTTAGAAATTTTTTATTGAATAACCCATCCCTGTACGAAAAGATGAATTTGAATGAGGAGATACTAGAGCGTATCAAGGATGATGAGGTTCAGTTAATGAAATTTGGTTTTAAGCTGCTATCTTCGGGAGCCGACCGGTTAAAAGACCTGGCAACCGGTGGGTTGAATTGAAATGAGGTTTATTTTATATGGGTAATGTTATTAAATATATTCCACATGGAGTATGTTCTAAGGAAATAAGCTTTAATATTGTCGACGGCAAACTTAAGAATGTGGAGTTTGTAAAGGGATGTCCTGGAAATGCTCAGGGAGTATCAAGGCTTGTGGATGGAATGAATGCAGTAGATGTTGTGCGAAGATTAAAAGGGATAAAGTGTCAGAATGGAACATCATGTCCAGACCAACTAGCAACTGCAATAGAACATACTTTACGAGAATAGACGAACTCTATATATACAAATTGAACTATTTCCGTCGGCAGGCATGGGATTCGGCAATATAAATACCTGGTGAATCATAATGATTCACCAGGTATTTTATGATAAAAGCCTTTTTGGGATTAAAGCAAAACTACAAGGACTCAGTCGAATTAAATTTAGGTTTAAATAATCTGCTAGGCTATCATATCGTTTTTTCCCCGTTTCTTATTCGGAATAGGAAAATATATTAAGAACGTCGTCCCTCTAGGAGTAGAATTGACACAGATCTTGGCGTTATGAGATTCTGCAATTTTATAGCAGGTTGCTAAGCCCAAACCAGTTCCATTATCTTTAGTCGTAAAGAAGGGTGTCCCTAACTTGGTAATATTATCGGGCGGAATACCGCATCCTTCATCCTTAATTGCAAACACTACTTTGTCATTATCTAAATAGCTTAAAATGGTTAGACAACCGTTTTCCTTCATTGCCTCAAGTCCATTCCGGGATAGATTTAGAATCAGTTGAGTGATTTCTTCTACATTTAATTCCAGATTGGGAATATCTCCTGGAATGAAACGAACTTGTTTATTTTGGGTAAAGGCATCGGCTTCTAAAAGAGGGTATAAATCATTAAAAATGTTGTTGAGGTTTCGAGGTTTGAGTTCGTTTTTTTTTGTTTGAGCTAGGGAGAGAAATTCTGTAATAATTGAGTTTGCACGGTCAAGTTCCGAAATCATCAGCTTAAAGGTTGAGTCCTGAGCTTCATACTCAGGTTTCGTCCCCAACAGTTGTAGATATCCTCGGACTGTCGTCATTGGATTCCTTATTTCATGTCCGATACCAGCTGCCAATTGTCCCACAAGATTGAGACGGTCAAGTCGAGCCATTTCGGCTAGAGCTATTTTGCGACTTGTAATGTCTCTAAAAAAACATGTTAGTCCAGTTTCAGTAGAGTAAGCACTTATCTCTAACCATTTATTACCTAAAGCTTCAGAAAGAATTTCAAAAGTAAGTGACTTCCTTTCGTTAATAGCTTCATGAAAGTTTAATAGTACGGTATCGTTAACTTTGTATATGTCAGTCATTTTTTTACCTAACATCTCATCACGGGATTTTCCAAAGGCTATTTCTCCGGCGTGATTTACATAAGTATATTGAAGGTTACTATCAACTGCGACAAAACAATCGGTCATACTTTCAAGTATAGAAACAGTCTCTTTCTGAGATTTAAGCAAGTTATCGCGTGCTAATTTTCTTTCAGTAATATCTCGATAATAAACTGATAATCCAACCTTGGAGGGGTAAGCGGTTACTTGATACCATCTATCTTTCTTTCGTAAACAAAGGGTTTCAAATGTGACGGGTTCATAATCAATTATCGCTTTTCGATAATTTCGTTCGAGTAAACTACCTTGCGCAAAAGGTATTATTTTCCATAAAACATTACCTAAAAGCTCTTCACGTGTCTTTTCAAATAACTCTTCCGACTTTTTATTAACGAACGTAAACCGCCAATGAGGATCTAACACATAAAATTCATCAGGCATATGTTGGATAATATCTGCTATTAGTTGGTTACTCCGGGAGAGGTCCGCTTCTAATGCTAAGTACCGTGTAAGTTGTTCAACCTTTTCAGTTTGCATTCGTTTCATTTCAGTGACATCATTATATGCGAATAAAATGCATTCTTGCTCGTCCATATTTATCGTTTCAGCAGAAAGAATCGCCGTACCTGTCGAACCAAATTTCGTCACTAGTGAACATTCAACGTTTCGGATTGATCCGTGTGCCTCAATGGTTTTCATAATGGCTTTAAATTCATTTTCAGGAAAACCTATTTCAATGGGTGTTTTGCCAAGAACATCGTCAAGAGTAAAATCCCTTTCTTCAAGGAAACGATCATTGACATAAATATATCTAGAGTCAGATTTCCGGATGATGGCCATCATATGGGGACCTAACTGAAACGCTTTACTAAATCGATCCGTTGCCCCCCTTAGCTTTTCCTGTTCTTTTTTCCGATCTGTTACATCGTTAACAATCGCAACGCATGCATATTCACCACTAGGCATCTGGAAACTAGACAAGTTAGTAGCAAATTGCCTTCCGTCTTCTGTCGAAAGTTCTTTGTGTTGTTGTGTTGTCGTAGATAGCTCGGATTTATCAGGGCTTAGTAAAAGATTCGGGTTTTCAATAAAAGGGCAAGATTGGTGTTGATTTATAAGATTTTTACTGAGCAGAACTGGCCCCTGGTCATTTAAAATTATTAAGTTTAATGGGCTAGATTTTAAGATCGTATTAAGAATTGATGCTTTACCAAAAAACTCATAGGTCCAGAAATAGAAATTAAATAGTATGGTCGTTAACAAAGAAGTAAGGACCAAAAAAGGAGTGCAAAATTCCCTGAGAACTTTTGGAAAATTACCCTCCCACGGGTGGCCCATGGCAATGATGAATAGAAAAATAAATGCCATGACGGCACCAATGATAAGCCAAAATAACATTCTTTTCACATTCCGGTTATTCTCTACATATTTACCTAAGATAGTTCCGAAACAAGCAAAGACGATAATGCTAGTAATCCCTCCCATTGAAGCAGTTCCGACAAAAATGTACCGATAAAGCGAGCTTAAGATTGCAGCTATCACAGCAGTAATCGGACCACCAATAAACCCGGCCATAGTCATGGTAATATGCCGGAAATCATAATAGTGACCACCTTCCATCATAATTCTACCATTCATTGCAATGATCGTTATAAGTCCAAACATTACACCTAAAAAGTAAGGTGAGTATTTTTTGTTGAGAGAATAATTTATCCATATTGCAATAACGCAGAGAAATGACACATCAAGGATATTGGATTGAAAAACATAGAACAAAAAAGGTCCCCCCCTATGAACATTAGACGTCAACGATTCAATTCTACCTCCAGTGATACCAGAAATTTGTCAGATTATATTGTCGTATATCAACGATGATTGGCAATATCACTCAGACTTTAGTAATTCATCACAAAGTAAAGATTTCGAACTATTCGATTCAAATGGAATTAAAGCCAGATCGAATGTAATCTCAAATATTAAACGATGCTCAAAAATAACTATTAAGACACGAAATCGGCCCTAAGCTCGATTTGGTGTCTTTTTAAGTCTAGGAGATAAAATTTAATTAAAGCGAGGCTTATTGAATTAGAATTAGTATTATTCTAGTATTTCGTCGAAGAAATGAATTCAAAATGGGTACACGAAGCTGCGCTTGCGGTATTGACACAGCGAAACAACAACTATTATAATCTAATTAGTTATTTACTAAATTACTAATTAGATTATAATAGTTG
>JAUZPJ010000057.1 GCA_030706025.1 Bacillota bacterium
GTTGGGTTTGTTACAGATGGAGATCTTCGAGAGGTTTCTCCTTCACCCGCAACCACATTAAGTATTTTTGAGCTTAATTACCTCATAGCCAAAACCCCTATTCGTGAAGTTGCTGTAAAAAAAGTGGTGACTTGTCATCCTGACACACAAATCGAGGATGCAGCCCTCTTGATGAGGGAACATAAAATTGGAGGATTACCTGTTGTCGAGGATGGAAAGCTTGTAGGTATTATCACGGGATATGATATCTTAGATGCATTTTTGGATATTATGGGATCTCGAAGTCCGGGCCAACGCGTAGTCATAGAGAGAAAAGATGAAACAGGTGTTTTGCTAGATCTTGCCGGAACGATTAAGCAGTTTGAGGTTAATGTGGCAAGTTTTGCGTTTTATCATCTTAAGGACAACCAATTCCAGATTCTTGCCCGACTTCAGGGCGAGCAAGTGGATGAGACAAAAGCAGCTCTAGAAGAAAAAGGGTACCGAATTAGAAAGTAGAATATAGTTTTATTTTAGTAAAGATGGATTTTATTTTGGTAAGTTAACATCAAACTTAGAACTAGAGAATTCTATTCAAGCCTCTGGACCTGGGAATAAAATGATTGGTTGGTCTAGGGGCTTGCTAATTCTCTTGAAGCATAAAATTAACAGAAGAGAAAGCACATGGGTGAATACTCATCCATGTGCTTTCTTTTAGCTTGGAACAGGGTATAATATAAAATAAGAAACACCGTTTAACAACCGAAATGCGAGAACTATGAGGAGATGATCAACATGTATCTCTTTAATCGATCGATTACAGTAAATGTGCGTTCTGTCGATGGAAAGATACTTTCAGTGGATGGCTTTTTTCTAGACAGTCATCACGAGTTTTGTTTAACCCTTGGAGTGGACTTAGTGAGCAATACGATTGTTTCAGCGGAGTGCGAATCCCGTCGTGTGCCCCATTCAGATTGTGAACTAAGTAAAAATAAAATTGAAAAACTGATAGGAGTCGACTTGAACCAACATGTTCGCAGGCAGATTAGGGCTGCGATAGGATCGGAACAAGGATGTACACACTTAACAGACCTTGCACTTGAATGTATAAAAGGTGTCATTCAAGCTAAGTTTCGACTGAGGCGTATGAACATGCAAGCCGAAAACGACATTATGATTCAGCAATATTTAGCGGGAACCTGTCAGCATTATAAAAGATCTTATGATTGAATAATAACCAAGTATATTGCTATATGCTTTATTTGGGATTAGCATATGCAATTAGGATAGTTTCTTGACCACTAGATGTGTTGAGCTTTTCTTCTAATGATTTTACCTGTTCAACTTGCTCGTTGGTTAGATTAGAGAATGAAACTTCCGGAACGTTCATTTGTAAAAAACCTCCTTTTAATACCTTGATACTACAAGGCCCTCTATTAACGTATGTAATATTATTGTGCCCAAGTAAATTAAATATATACGAGGCGGTCACTTCCATAATAAGTTTGAATGTGTTAATATTATTCACGACGATGGGGATGGGTGGTGGCTGGTGCTGCTCCCGGACTTCAAATCCGCGTGTCGGGACGCAGAACGTTCCGAGGTGTGTTCGATTCGCACGCATCCCCGCCATTTATATTGATGTTCCAAAGTTCAATAAGTTATGTAGAGATGATAAGTTTATAATATCAGTTTAAAGCTAAGGCAGCGAAAGGCTGTCTTTTTGACGTACTATAGTCCAATAATTGGTGCAAGCTTCGCTAGGCTCTGCGTCAACCAAGTTTTCTATAGTTGCAGGAGTTTAAGGGACACAAACCGAATATCACAGTTTAGTGGTTATTAAAGTCTTGATAGATGTCAAGTAGAATGGAAGGGAGAATTCCATGAATCTTGTTGATGTTCTCATTATTGGGTTTGTTTTGTTAGGCGCTTTACATGGGTATCAAAGAGGTTTTATAACCAGCATAATCGGTCTTTTATGTAGTATTGTTGGTTTTTTAGTGGCGTCAAAAGAATACATGGTCGTACTGCATTGGGCTGAACAATATTTTCCACTCAAGGCGTGGGTGGAACCTGTGATCTATCGGGCAATATTGCCCTCCGTTCAGGCTAAAGCTGATACTCTGCAACAGCGGGCTTTAGGGAATATTCTGGGAGCACTTCCACCGGAATGGCGTAGCATCTTTGAGAATCTACAAGGTGTAAAACTTCCGGGAACTATTGAACAAGTAACTCATAATTTGGCTGGGATGCTTACGGAAAATGTCTTGGCGCTAATCTCTTTCGCCTTTGTTTTTTACATAGTTATTGTCATAATTCATTTATTGGTCTCCATTTTTCTCCGTCCGCTTGGCAGTTGGAGTGGGTCGATTAATCATGGAGGGGGACTTGTGTTAGGAGGTTTAAGTACTCTTATTGTTTTGTCCGTTATGGCGGGTTTAATTTCCCCTTTTTTACGATTGGGTGTTATTGGAAGTTCTAGTGTGCTTATTCAGAATTCTTACCTTTACCCTTATTTGACGGGGATTTTTCATGCTCTGGATCAGGCATTTTCAGCACAACTTAATCAGAAACTACTTGAGCCACTCTCCCAAGGAAAGGGAGTTTGGTATTAGCACATAATTCAAACGGAGACGAAGAAAACTTAAGATTGATGATAACATAATTTCGCTTTGATTTTTTTAGGAAAGGTGATTACTAAGTATGAGTTCTAAAAAGGTGAAATTGGCTTGGGATGATCTACAGATGTCAGAGAGGGAACAGCAAGCGCTAGCTGAATATCTAACGTTTTTAAGTGAAGGAAAAACCGAACGTAAAGCTTGGCAGCTCTTGGAAAGTTGGGCCGAGAATCGAGGGTTTTTGCCACTTGACGACTTACGGAGTTTTGAGCAGGGCCAGAAAGTCCGTCTGTCTGTTCGGGCTAAGGCGGGTATCTTGGCGATTGCGGGTCGACGTCCATTAAAGGATGGGTTTCGTTTGGTAGCCGCACACATTGATGCCCCACGCTTAGATATTAAACAAAACCCTCTTTATGAAGAAGAAGGAATGGCTTTCTTTAAAACACATTATTATGGGGGAATCAAGAAATACCAATGGACGGCTCTCCCACTGGCTCTACACGGTGTCGTTTTTCTAAAGGAAGGACATAAGGTCGAAATATCAGTGGGGGAAAATGAGGAAGACCCTATTTTCACCATCAATGATCTACTTCCCCATTTGGCTAAGGAGCAATATGACAAGAAATTACGTGAGGCTATACCGGGAGAAGGGTTAAACCTATTAATCGGACATAATCCTGTTAATGAAGATGGGGAAGAACGTGTTAAACATGCTATCCTTAATATCTTAAAGACCAAATACAGCATTGATGAAGACGACTTCGTAAGCGCTGAATTGGAAGTTGTACCAGCGGGGAAGGCGCGCTATGCCGGATTTGATCGTAGTTTTATTGTAGGTTACGGACAAGATGACCGGGTCTGTTCTTTCGCTGCGTGGAGGGCAATAGAAAAAATTGAAAAACCCGAATGGACGACGATTGTGCTTTTTGCTGATAAGGAGGAGATTGGAAGCGATTCAAATACGGGAATGAAAGCACGCTATTTGGAGAATTTCGTCGCGGAGCTTCTTGCCCTACAAAACGGAACGTATGATGGACTGATGGTTCGGCGTTCTATGGCACGGGCCAAGGCACTTTCGGCAGATGTGGCCGCAGGATATGATCCGAATTTTGCAGAGGTAATGGATAAACGGAATTCAGCTTTCATGGGACGAGGTATTGTTATTAGTAAATATACTGGTTCAAGGGGTAAAGCGGAGTCCAATGACGCTAATCCTGAATTTGTTGCTGAGGTTCGCCGAATTTTTGATGAGGCTAAGATTACTTGGCAAACGGCGGAGTTAGGGAAAGTTGACCAAGGTGGAGGCGGCACAATCGCTCAGTATATGGCCGTTTACGGGATGGAAGTTTTGGATTGTGGCGTAGGAATTTTGAGTATGCATGCACCTTGGGAAACCTCTTCGGTTGCTGACTTGATTATGATGATGAGAGGGTATCATGCTTTTTTAGCTTACAACGCTTAACAATTTAGGAAAAGGACGAGTTTCGGATGAATTGGATTCCACGTAAGATTGCCGTCTACGATTGGTACGGTTTAGGATGGTCAGTTTTAAATGCCATACTGTATATTATTGTTGTTCTTGTTGTAGCGCGTGTTACGTATGCATTGATCATTTATCTGTTGCGGCGTCTGTTGGTAGAGAGGGAAGTAAAGCATCTGCTTGACGAACGCAAGGCCAATACAATATTTTCACTTGTTAGGAGTATGACATTTTATGTAATTTCTTTTACAGTAGTTGTACATGCTCTGAAGCGTCTTTTTAATTTTGATACTAGTACGATATTAGCTTCGGCGAGTGTTTTGGGAGTGGCTTTAGGTTTTGGTTCTCAAAGTTTGGTTAAAGATATCATTGGGGGCTTTTTTATACTCTTCGAGAATCAGTTTTCAGTTGGAGAGTATATAAAAGCCGGCGAATTTTCTGGCACTGTTGAAGAAATGGGGATTCGGGCAACACACCTTAGAGATTGGGGTGGTGAACTTCACATCATTCCTAACGGGAGTATAAATGCAGTTACTAACTTTAGTCGCGGAAAAATGCGTGCTTTAGTTGATATTCAGATTCCTTATGATGAAGATCTTGACCGCGCGATGGAAGTAATGCATTCCGTCTGTGAAGAGGTTAGCTTGGAATTTGGGGAGAAAATTGTCGAGGCTCCCACTGTGCAAGGGGTTATTCAATTTGGGGAACGTAATGCCGTTTTACGAGTTGTAGCTTATACCCAGAATAATGAACAGTGGGCCTTGGAACGGGAACTTCGCCGCCGAATTTATAAGGAGTTGATGAAAGCGGGAATTCGTACTCCTCAATTCCAAAGTATTATCGTAACAGAACCAATGAATCGGTCATTAAATAACGATGACGATGAAGTACGGTAACTCTTTACGGTACAGTTGAAACTTAATTGCTAAGAAAAAGTGATAACACGTGCAATGATATGAGGAGGTAGGATTTGAGGCTTGAAATTGAAATCTCGAACCTCGAAAAAGGAGGCAGCAGATGATTCCATTAAATGTAGGGGACATAATTCGTCTTCGTAAGCCACATCCTTGCGGAAGCGTAGATTGGAAAGTGATGCGAACGGGAATGGACTTTCGGATTCAGTGCTTGGGCTGTCAACATCAAGCTTGGATTCCACGAGTTAAACTTGAACGTAATTTGAAGGAAATTATTCAGAGGGCTGAAACAAAGGAAATGGATTAAGATACTTGTCCATATGAAAGAGGAGGGTCATGCATGACATTACATGCAGGAATAGTTGGTTTGCCAAATGTGGGTAAATCGACATTATTTAATGCAATTACCCGAGTAGGAGCAGAGGCAGCCAATTACCCCTTTTGCACGATTGATCCGAATGTGGGAATGGTAGAGGTGCCCGATTCCCGTCTACAAATACTGTCTGACATGGTGAACCCTAAAAAGATCGTTTCGGCAACTGTGGAATTTGTCGATATTGCCGGTCTCGTGAAGGGTGCGAGCAAAGGGGAAGGTTTGGGGAACAAGTTCTTATCCCATATAAGGGAAGTCGATGCTATTGTACATGTTGTGCGTTGCTTTGACGATGATAATGTGGTCCATGTCGAAGGAAATGTCAATCCGAAACGGGATATAGAGACGATAGATCTCGAGTTGATCCTAGCAGATATGGAGAGTGTGGATAAACGTTCGGATCGTTCATCGAAGCTTTTAAAGTCGGGGGATAAGAAAATTCATAGCGAAGTTGCCTTAATAGATCGCTTAAAGGAAGCCTTCAATCAAGGAAAAACCGCTCGATCTCTGACGTATACAGATGATGAACGAGAAATACTTAAGGGATTTCCGCTCCTGACACTAAAGCCAGTTCTCTACGTTGCCAATGTTAGTGAAAAGGGCCTCTCCGCTGCTGCAGATAATCCTTATGTTCAACAAGTCAAGGAAATAGCCTCTAAAGAGGATGCCGAAGTTGTTGTGGTTTGTGCACAGATCGAGGCGGAGATCGCAGAACTCGAAGAAGAGGAAAAGGAAATCTTTTTACAAGATCTTGGTCTCGAGGAATCCGGCTTAGATCGGTTAATTCGAGTAGCCTTTCATTTATTAGGACTTATGACATTCTTTACAGCTGGTCCGATGGAAGTAAAAGCGTGGACGATTTATCAAGGGACAAAGGCTCCTAGGGCTGCAGGGGTAATCCATACAGATTTTGAACATGGGTTTATTCGTGCCGAGGTGGTTTCCTATAACGACTTTGTAGAGAACAGTGGATTGAATGGTGCTCGAGACAAAGGGTTGGTTCGCCTAGAAGGTAAGGAGTATGTTATGCAGGATGGGGACATTGTCCACTTCCGATTTAACGTTTAAAACAAGTCAATATTTACCTTATAACTACTCTATGAGTTCTATATTCACAGGGTGATACAAGATTCTACAAGTTAATATTGCTTTTTTGAAGATTGGATGGTATAATTTTTTCTTAGTGATCAATATATCCCTGCTCCGTTCAACGGGGCCGCTTTAGTCCGAGGGGAGGTGCAAATATGAAAGCGTACGAATTACTTTACATCATTCGGCCAGATTTGGAAGAAGAAGCAACAACTGCATTAGTTGACCGTTTTAGTGGGCTCGCAGCCAGTAATGGCGGCGAAAACGTGGCGGTGGAAAAGTGGGGTAAGCGTCGATTGGCTTATGAAATCAAAGATTATAAGGAAGGCCAATACATCCTCATGAACTTTGATGGCGAAGGCCATACATCACAGGAAATCGAACGTGTTATGAAGATTTCCGACGATGTAATCCGTTTCCTAACAGTTAGAAAAGATGACTAAAAGGACGGTGGGGACACATGTTGAATCGGGTCGTTTTGATTGGCCGTTTAACTAAAGACCCCGAATTGCGTTACACACCGACTGGTGTAGCAGTTGCTAATTTTACATTGGCAATTGATCGGAACTTTAAAAATGCTCAGGGAGAGCGAGAAGCAGATTTCATTCCCTGTGTGGTCTATCGGCAGTTAGCTGAGTTTTGTGCTAATTATTTAGCAAAGGGAAAGATGGCAGCTGCAGATGGACGAATTCAGATTCGAACTTATACAGGACAAGATGGCCAAAAGCGCTGGGTAACAGAGGTTATCGCTGAAAATGTTCACTTATTAAGTCCAAGGGACAGCGGAGGAACAGGATCGGCTATACCAAATGGGACTAGTTCCTTTGGGCATGAAGTGAATCTGGATGACGATATCCCATTTTAAATAGGGGAGGGTAAACAGTATGAAACGTGAACGCGGACGCCGCCCACGCAAGCGGGTGTGTAGTTTTTGTGTCGATAAAGTAGTGTCTATGGATTATAAAGATACGCATAAAATACGTAAGTATATTACAGATCGCGGCAAAATATTGCCACGTCGTATTTCCGGAAACTGTGCTATGCATCAGCGTCAAGTAACCTTGGCTATCAAAAGGGCTCGTAGCATTGCCTTGTTACCATATAGTGTAGAGTAGAAAAAAAGGGAGCGAGAGCTCCCTTTTTCAATTTTACCTTTAAAACCTTAAATTTCTTTTTCTCTATGGGTATATTTTCATTCGCCCGAAGTGCAGGAGATCGTCTGTTTATCACGAACTGTATTGGGTAATGAAGTTTGACTTTAGGAGGGAGCTGCCCTGGAAACTATTGAAGTCGATGTGGTTAAAGGTCTGAGAGCAATTGATGAGCTAAAAGTCAATTTAATTCAGGCACAATGGCTTGTTCAGCATGGGACGCTAAGTGGTTCAGAGGCAGAGATGATGCAGGGACTTGCTGATTTAGTTGGGATGAGTTATTTGCTGGCAAGGCGGTTAGGTTTTGACTTTTCTCGTCTTGATCGTCTGCTTTTGCAACGGCTTGAAGGATTAAAGAAAACAGATGAGATGAACTTAGAAAAACAATGGGGAGATTTGAGCCTGCTTGTCAGTTATCTTGCCCCAGAAGACTAAGTATATAGGAGAATCAGCGCGCATGTTTTTACGAGATGAAGAGGCTATGAACTATTTTGCGGGGGTTACCCTTTTAACCTTCCCAGGGCTGGGGATTTATTTGGGAACATGGGGGGCTATTTGGGAAATGCTCATATTGCTCGCTGTGTTTTTGTTTGGCCGTCGCAGAGGATTAGTAATGACCATGGTTCTGGTCTCAATTGGTTATGCTGTACCATTGATAATTTTTGGTGGAACGGTTTTTAATCAGATAACTCTTGTTCCTCTGGCAGGGCTCCTGGGTGTTTTTGGTTGGCAAAGGCGTTGGCCAGTGAACGTGACCTTTTTTTGGAGTGCATTGGTTGTTGCAGTATTAGGAGCTATTCCCACACTGTCATTCCTGACACAAGGGTTTGATTCTAAAGTTATTAATGACATGATAAATTCGGCAATTCAGCAATATGATGCTTCTGGATTGCTTACAGTGATACAACAACAGGGAATGACAGAAGGACAAATTCGAGATTCATTGCAACAAGTTATTCACTTTTTTGGTTTAATTATTCCTAGCTTATCTGCGATTGTCGCTTTGGCTGAGTATGGATTGGTCTTCTATGTTGTGAGGCGTTGGTTTAAAGATGAAGAACCAATTCCATTCATCTATTGGCGTTTGCCTTGGTATGCTGTTTGGGGTGGAATTTTAGGTATCGTTTTCTATCTTCTAGGTGATCGTTTCTCTTGGTCGATTCTTAATGGACTTGGGATTAACTTAATGGTGGTTTACGGCAGCATAACCTTAGTGTTGGGTGTTTCCGTATATCTGTACATGTTGAGGTCACCTAGGATTCCGCGTGTACTTAAGTTCACGATAATTTTAGCCAGTTTTGTTTACTTCTTCTTTAGCTTAGTCAGTATAATAATGTTTGGGCTATTTGATCTAGTGTTTAATTTTCGACACTTACCAGAAGAATCATAGGGGGAATTATTATGAAAGTTATTCTTCAAGCGGATGTAAAAGGTACGGGTAAAAAGGGACAGGTATATGAAGTTGCTGACGGGTATGCTCGAAACTTTCTTTTCCCTAAAAAGTTAGCGATTGAAGCAACCACTGGAAATATCCAAGATATATCTCATAAGAAAGCAGTTGAAGATCGTCGCAAGGTGAAAGAAAAAGAAGATGCTCTTGAATTAGCCGGTAAACTAAATGTCCTGAAAATTGAGGTGAAGACGAAGACGGGCGAAGGCGGACGTCTGTTTGGATCTGTAACGAGTAAGGAAATAGCCGAGGCTTTAAAGAAAATGCATGGAATCGAAGTAGATAAACGCAAATTGGACTTAAAAGAGCCAATTAAGGCACTTGGAAGTTATGAGGTTCATGTTAAAGTACATCCCGAAGTGAGCGCAAAGTTACAGGTACATGTTTCAGCCTTATAGATTAAAGAAAGATAAAGACGTTGAGTCACTAACCGGATATTGATCTCGTGAAAGGGGACCCCTGATGAAAGGGATTTTGGCAAAATGGCTGAATCATACGAATTTGGTTGATCGTCTGCACGATGAAGAAGAGTGGAGCCGAGAAGTCGAAGCTCTCTATGTACTACTATCAAATTACTATGGAACAGATAAGCTCGTTCTCAGGGCCAGTAAATTGGATGCGCTTAAGTTGATGCGTTCGGATCAACTTGTCGAACGTGTTGCTGGATTACACAAAATTGTCTTTGATGATCCTACGAGTCAGACTATCCCGCAGGTGAGAGAAATTCCGCAACTCCTTGACGAAATTGAAGAAAGGATCGCGGAACTAATTGCTCGGCGTTCAGTAGAAGAACGGCTGGAACGTGTCGTCTCAGAAAAGATGCAAGAACGACAAGATGACTACGTCAAAGAAATTAAACTTCGGGTTCTTCAAGAAACTGCTGGACCGGAAAATGCACAAACACTCAAGAAGTTAGCCGTTATCGAAAAGATGAATACTATTTCCCTAAAAAGCTCGGCTGTTGATGTGCTTCGACCACAAAGTGTGGCGGAAATCATTGGACAACAAAGTGCTGTGCAAGCCCTTCTGGCCAAGTTAGCGACACCTTACCCCCAACACATTCTAATGTATGGTCCTCCAGGTGTTGGGAAGACATCAGCAGCACGGGTCGCTTTGGAAGCAGTGAAGAACCATTCCCATTCTCCCTTTGCTAAAGAGGCTCCTTTTATCGAAGTCGACGGAACGACCTTAAGATGGGATCCTAGGGATGTTACGAACCCTCTCTTAGGATCTGTTCACGACCCAATTTACCAAGGTGCAAAACATGATTTAGCAGATACAGGCATTCCTGAGCCCAAAATGGGGCTAGTAACCGAGGCTCACGGGGGTATTTTGTTCATCGATGAAATAGGGGAAATGGATCCCCTGCTTTTAAATAAATTACTAAAGGTACTTGAAGATCGCCGGGTATTCTTTGATTCTTCGTATTATGATCAAAGTAATCCCCAAGTGCCTTTATGGATTAAGAAACTTTTTGATGAGGGGGCACCTGCAGATTTTGTCCTTATTGGAGCAACAACAAGGGACCCGGCGGAACTAAATCCGGCCCTTCGTTCTCGTTGTTCAGAGGTCTACTTTGAACCGCTCGAGCCGGGTGATATTCAAAATATCGTACGACAAGCCGCCCAGAAATTAGGGGTAGCTCTGAACGATAATGTCCCTGAAATTATTAGTGACTATGTCATTGAAGGACGGAAAGCGAATAGTATCCTGACGGATGCATACGGTCTTGCAAGGTATCGACAACCGGATCAAGGTGAAGTTAGGGTGACAAGTGCAGATGTTTATGATGTTCTGCATCTTGCTCGCCTAACTCCGTACGTTTTTCGTAAAGTTAAACCTGGTATGGAAATCGGGAGAATCCTAGGATTGGGTGTTGCTGGATTTTTAGGTTCGGTATTGGAGATTGAGGCAATAATTTTTGCTGATCGAGATGGCAAAGGCACTGTTCGATTTAACGAAACTGCAGGAAGTATGGCAAGAGATGCAGTATTTAACGCTACTGCGGTCATTCGTCATCTGACAGGTGAAGATCTACGCAATTACGATGTGCATGTAAATGTGGTCGGTGGGGCAAAAATTGATGGACCGTCCGCAGGACTTGCAACCACACTTGCTATTTACAGTGCTTTAAAAAATCAGCCACTTCGCCAAGATGTTGCCGTCACTGGGGAAATTTCTATTCAGGGAAAGGTTAAACCTGTAGGCGGTATTTACGAGAAAATCTTTGGGGCCAAACAGGTTGACGTTCGTAAGGTTTTGATCCCCCTCGAAAATTTGGCTGATGTACCTCAGGGGTTACAAGGCATTGAAGTAGTAGCGGTCAGCACGATTGAAGAGGCAATGCGGCATGTTCTCTAA
>JAUZPJ010000058.1 GCA_030706025.1 Bacillota bacterium
CGGAACTTATGCGTAAGATTGCTGAAATGGGAACTGTTCTAGGGCTACCAGAGGTCCCTAACTGGGTACAGGAGGTCTTTACCACAGCTCAAGAGATCGCGCCGGAATGGCATATTCGGATTCAGGCTGCCTTTCAGAAATACACGGATAATGCTGTATCAAAAACCATTAACTTTGCTAATAGCGCGACGAGAGAAGATATAGCCGAAGCATACCGCTTGGCGGATGAACTCAACTGCAAAGGATTAACGGTCTACCGCGATGGCAGCAGAGAAGAACAAGTGCTTTCTGCCGGAACCTCGGCAACCCCAGTGTCAACGACACAAGCTCAGGCCGAAAGGGGTATTGAAATTCCTAAAACGCCGTTTGTTCCCGAAGTGAACACCGTCGTTCCTCGTCCAAGACCGACGACTACCATTGGAGTTACAGAAAAGATTAAGATCGGATGCGGTAACCTCTATGTTAGTGTAAATGCGGACGAAAAAGGTATTTGTGAGGTTTTCACAAATACTGGTCGAGCTGGAGGATGTTCCTCCCAATCTGAGGCCACAGCTCGGTTAATTTCAATCGCACTGCGTTCCGGTTTGTCTGTCGATGCAATTACGGAGCAAGTCAAAGGAATTCGTTGTCCAGCTTGTATACGGCGTGAAGGGGTAGGCGTTACATCCTGTCCAGATGCGATTGCCCGCGTAATCAAGAAATATAATGAAGTTGGGATTAATGTTTCTAAGGCTCAATCTGGAGTACAGGAAACTGCGTTAGCGGCTGAACGGTCAGTAGAGGGACGAGAAAAGCCTTCTATAAAACAGGCTACTGAAAAGAGAACCCGTTCGTGCGTTGCACCGGGAAATGTTTGCCCGGAGTGTGGTAAGCCGATTAATCATGAAAGCGGTTGCGTTGTTTGTACTCATTGTGGCTACTCAAAGTGTGGATAAGAAAAAGTGTTCACTGATAAATAAAGACTATTGAGTTGAAATAATATTCTAGCAAGCAAACTAGTTGTGAACGAGAAAATCGTTGATATAAAACAGTTTTTCAAACAAACGTGCGAGATCAAATCGAAATCGGGGTTATGGTAAGGGATTGAATTAGTTTATGGGCTTGCTTGTAGCGCAAGCCCATTCTTATTTGTTCTCATAGTCTTTGGTATCGTTAATTGACTATTGAATGGGCAAAGTAGTAATGTAATATGTTTGCCTCAAGGGGAGGATATCCTATAAGATTGCCGAACTAATCAATAATGATTATAATACTAACGGATATTTGATATCGGCAGGGGGTACATACTTTGAAGAAGGTTTTTTTCAAGAAGGATTCATATCATACTAAGGAAAACACTCCTCGCGTGTTTTTGGATAGATTAATGCTCAATACTCGGCTGTATTTTGTGAGTAAGTACTGCTCTATTGTTCTAAAATCTCGTAGTTTAGCCTTGAAGGGTCAATATGACGCAGAGGCTTGGGCATTATCTTCGTATGATGTCTTTAGGTTGATAGAGGGGTGCGGGGGCAGGTTTCACATTACGGGGCTTGAAAATCTACATAGGTGCCAAGGACCCGTAGTTTTTGTCAGCAACCATATGAGTACCCTTGAGACCATGGTATTCCCCTGTATTATCGCTCCACTCATGAAGGTAACCTTTGTAGTGAAAGACAGCCTTGTTAAACATCCATTCTTTGGTCCAATAATGCGTTCTCGAAATCCAATTGTTGTGAGTAGATCGAATTCTAGAGAAGATTTTCAAACAGTCATAAAAATGGGTCAAAAATTATTATCGGAGGGAACATCGATTATAATCTTTCCTCAAAGTACAAGGACCGTTGAATTTCTACCGAAGGAATTTAACTCTTTAGGAGTAAAGTTAGCCAGAAATGCTAAGGTCCAGGTTATCCCTGTTGCTATAAAAACCGATTTCTGGGGCAACGATAAATACTTGAAGGATTTAGGGCCGATCAATCGTAGGAAACCGATTTATATGGCTTTTGGGGAACCATTATCCATTAATGGCTCGGGAAAAGAGGACAATGAATTTATCATCAACTTTATTAGTTCGCATCTCGAGAAATGGAAGGAGTAATCTTTAGGGGTTCGAGGCAGGCAAACAGAGGGACAGGTACTTCAGTTTCATTCGAAACAGCGTACCTGTCCCTTGTCTGCTCATAGTTATAACCATAAGGCTATTTTTGTTTGCAGGACACCATCCATGTTACACCATATTTATCGGTGAATTTACTGAATAAGGGGCTAAAGAAGGTTTCTTGCAGTTCCATTTGAATCTGTCCACCTACCGACAAGGCTTCAAATACGGTTTTGGTTTCATCGTTTGTATCGAATTCTAAGGAGAAAGAAATATTATCGCCGGCATTATAGGGTGTCCCTGGAAAAGTATCTGAAAAACGTATGACATGGCCATTTTTTTTTAGCTCAGCATGCATAACGAGATTTTTAACATTTTCGGGTACGGGATGAGCTGGATTTGGTGGTGCATCACTGAAATGCAAGATTTGACTTTCCCCGCCTAGCACAGTTTGGTAAAACTTTACGGCATCTTCACAATTCCCGTTAAAGGTAAGATAGGGTATTAACCAATTACTCATTTAATGAAACCTTCTTTCCTTAAGTTGTTGTTCATATTATTTACATTATCTTCTTAATTATAAGGTAACAAGCCTGCGAAGAAAACATGTCAGGCAGGTGCAAACAGGGGGTAGGCCTTCCCTTTGGTTCAAGGAATTTCCACAGCGTTTGTCTAGGACATGCTATATAATAGATTGTAACAAAGTCAAGTTTGAGAAGGGACGGTTGTAATCCATGCGGATCTTACATACATCGGATTGGCACCTCGGGCGCATGCTCGAGGGGCGAAGCCGTATTGAGGAACAAGAGAGGTTTATCGATGAGCTTTGCGAGATCGTGAAAGAAGAGGCAGTGGATCTTGTCTTAATTGCTGGGGATGTCTTTGATACAGTCAATCCTCCAGCTAGCGCAGAAGAGCTCTTTTATGATGCTTTAAACCGCTTATCCGATGGAGGAAAACGTGCCATCGTGGCTATAGCAGGGAATCATGATAACCCGGAGCGGCTTTGTGCGGCAAGTCCGCTAGCCGTAAGGAACGGAATCACGTTGTATGGTCTTCCTAAAGAAGTATTAAGGCCCAATCTCTTAACTCAGCCTAAAAAGGAAAGGGTTGTCAGGGTTGCGGCTGGTCAAGGGTGGGTGGAGCTATATATTCCTAGTTGCCCTGATCCGGCTATAATTGCCATGCTCCCTTATCCTTCAGAGTCTCGTCTCAATGAAGTGCTGAGCGAGAGTTTAGATGAAGAAATTCTCCGTCAGGAATACTCCAAGCGAGTGCAAGAACTGTTTTTCTCATTTAGTAAGAACTTTCGTGCAGAGGCCGTTAATCTTGGTATGAGCCATCTTTTTGTACGTGGAGGGATGGAATCCGAGTCCGAACGTCCGATCCAATTAGGAAGCGCGCCAACTGTGGAGGCAAATGCTATGCCGCCTGGAGCCCAATATGTCGCACTTGGACATTTACACCGTGCTCAGGTAGTCAACAAGGCGTCTGTTCCCACGCGCTACTCCGGTTCGCCGCTCTCTTATAGTTTTTCTGAGACTGGGCATGCCAAATCCGTGATGGTTATCGAGGGCTTTCCTGGCCAACCAGTTACTACTCGAGAAATTTTTCTGAACGCCGGCTACCCTCTTGTGAAATGGCAGGCTAAAGAGGGATTGGCCCAGGTACAGCGCTGGATCGATGAAGGAAAAGATCGTCAGGCTTGGATTGACTTAGAGGTTCACGTGACAAGCGCGCTTCATGCCCAAGACATCCACACTCTGCGCCGACAACGGGAACGGCTCATCAATATTCGCCCGATTTTTCCGGAAACAGAGCAGATTGTTTCAGAGTCTCGTTCCAAGTTACCGATCGATGTGCTCTTCCGTAAGTTTTACCAAGATAAAACAGGGGGAGCTGAGCCGGGGCAGGAATTGGTCTCGTTGTTTTTGTCACTAATAGACCCGGATAAGGGTGAAGATCGTTCCCAAGGAAACGAGGTTATCGAGCTAGGTGATTCTGAGTCGAACGTTTCCAGCCATGAAGTTGGGAATAAGGAGGCTGAGACAGCATGAAACCGATTCGCTTAAGATTAGCCGGTTTGAACAGCTTCCGAGAAGTTCAGGATATTGATTTTTCCAAATTATGTGAAACTGGGGTATTTGGGATTTTTGGTGCCACGGGAAGCGGCAAATCGACCATTTTGGATGCTATCACTCTGGCCCTTTACGGTACAGTCGAACGTGCGGCTAACAATACCCAAGGGATTCTCAACCACGCGGAGGACAAGCTCAGCGTAGAGTATACCTTCGCCTTAGCGTCTGGGGATCGTCGGATAACCTATCGGGCTGAACGAGCGTTTCGTCGTTCTGGTGATCGGACGGTAAAAGCGTCAACTTGCCGTCTAGTCGAAATCGCTGAGGGAGCTAAAACGGGAACTCAAGCGTGCGCCGAGACTGTATTAGCCTCTAAAGCTGATGAGATGACCAAGAAAATGGAGGAGATTTTAGGTCTTACGGTCGAAGATTTTACTCGCGCAGTTGTTCTTCCCCAAGGGAAATTTGCAGAGTTTTTAACCATTAAGCCCAAGGAACGGCGCTTGATGCTGGAACGCTTATTTTCCTTGGAAGCCTATGGTAGGGAACTTTCCGCCCGACTCACTGAACAGCTGGGAAGCGCCGACTTTGATTTAAATGGTGTGGAGCAACGACAACAGGGTTTAGGCGATGCTTCCCTAGAACGGGTGCAAGCTGCTGAAACAGACTTAAAGGATGCTTTGGTCAAGACCGTTCGCCTGGCTAAAGAACTCAAGCACTTAAAACAGCAGTATGATGAGGCTAAGGAAGTCTGGGGTTTTCAAGAACAATTGCACCAGTTGCAGGAAACAGAGGCCCAACTCATTGCTGAACGGCCTCGAATGGATAAATTGGAGGAGCGTTTGACTCTCGCCAAACGTGCTGAGGGAATACGCCCTCTTTTGGACGAAATCGGCCTCTCTGAGGGACGACTTAAGGAAGCCAAAGATCAGACAGAAGGCGCCGATCTTCGTCTAAAAGAAGCCAGGCTTGTTAAGGAAACCGCGGAAGAAAAATGGTTTGGGGAGAATAAAAAGCGTCTAGACATTGAACCTCAATGTCTGCGGCGGCTGGAGCAATTAGAACAAGCTAAAGGCTTAGAAACAGAAATTCAAGGGAACCAGGAAAGGTTAAACAAAGCACGATTAAACTACGGCGAACTGGATCGGACTCGCAAGGGCTTAGAGCAAACAATTCAAGATGGTGTCGTTCGAAAGGCAGAGCATCAAAAACAACAGCAGGAACTGAAAAACAAGCTCACTCAAATTTCAGTGGATCCTGCCCAACGGGCAAGGGTTAACTCCTCAGCCCAAGCGTTGGAGGGGTATGAAATTGTATCCCGACAAGTGGAGGATCTGCAAAAAGATCTCGTGAAGAAAGCGTCAGAACTGAACGAGCGGCAATTAACCTTCCAGGCTTTTTCAGCTGAGATTCAAACAGCACAGTTAGTGGTGGAACAGCTTAGAAAGTCTCTGGAGGGCAAGCGGGAAAATTCACCGCTAAGTGAAGAAATACTGAGTGAACAAGCACAAGAACTCGAGCGTTTTCGGCATATGATTGCCAACATTGAGCGGGCGGAAAGGGAACGAGGCGAGGAACATAAACGGTTGCAGATCATCTCGCAGGACTGTCGGAAATTACAAGTCGACGTGTTGGAGAGCGAGCAGGTACAGAGTCAACTTTCCGCGATGGTTCAGGAGAGTAATACGTTAGTTGAGCAAAAATTAGCTGAAGTAAAAAGGTTGGAACAAAGAAATCTTGCCGGAATCCTCGTTGAAAATTTGGTGGAAGGAGAACCCTGTCCTGTCTGTGGCTCCGCCCATCACCCCCAGCCTGCTCAAAGTGGGGACGAAGAGATTTTAGATAACGTGAGAAAAGAATTCGAACAGGCAGCGGGAGAACTTCAGAAGCTAGTAGCTAGTCAGAGAGACGGTGCTACGGCTTTGGCCGTGGCCAAGGCACAGTTCGTTGCTCAACAAGAACTTGAAAAGGACCAGTCCAACCTCTGCCAAACCAAGGAACTGGCCGTTATTAGCTATCGTCATGAATTGCCCGAGGTCTACCAAAAGAAGGATATACAAGATCTAGAAGCTCAGAGGGCCAAACAAGAATCCCAACTGAGAGAAAATCGCTTGCTGTTGAATCAATGGAAAACAGATATTGACCAGCTTATCCACCAGTTCGAGAGCGCTCAGCAAACGCTGGTTCAGGTGGAAAAAAGGCAGCAGACTACAGGAACCCAAATCGCTGCCCTTGAGGGTGTAGGACAGGAAATAAGTGATCGCTTAAACAAGCTCCTACAAGAACAGAATCAGCGAAAAGAACATTTGATTAGTTTGTGCGCGGGAATGGCTCTAGCCGAAATTTTGGTGCTCCAAAAACAATACTTAGAGTGGGATCAGACGACTAGGACGTTAAATCAGGAGTTATTCGGGCTTGAAGAAGAAATGAAGAAAGCGGAGGAAGACCAGCAGCGTCTGAGTCAGGAAAAGGCAGAATGTGATCTAGAACTTCAAAATCTCAAGACCGTCGGCACTGAAGCTGCCCGAACTTTGGAAGAACTTAAGAACAAATATAATACCCTAACGGAAGGGAAACCAGCCATAGAACGAATCGAGCAGGTAAAACTGGAATTGGCTCAGGTCATCGGACGGGAAGAAAACCTGAAAAAGGAGTATGAACGAGCCAGAGAGGGATGGAACCGGGCTGAACAGCTTCAGGCTGTCAGTTATAAAACCTTGGACTTAGCCAAAGAGAGTTATGAGACTGCCCTGGAAAAACTGAATCAAGGTCTTAAAACTGCGCAATTTCCGACGGCCGCGGAAGCTGCTAATGCATTGTGTGACCCCGCAGATCAACTGAAAATGGACCAAGATATCTTGGCCCACCGACAAAATGTTCTGCTTTTAAAGCAAAAAAGGGACGAGATTGAGGAGCGGCTCAAGGAACGAAGACTTCGTCCAGAGGAATGGCTTGCTTGGCCGGTTCGACTTAAGGAGATGGAAAACGCCAATAATGAGGCGCTTGAACAACGTGGTGCAGCTCAACAAAGGCTGAAAAAGCTCCAGGAGGAGCATGAAGAGTGGATGCGGTTGGAAAGTGAAAGGCAAAGGTTAAGCCATCGCCGTGGCTTACTTAAAACCTTGCAAACTGTATTTAAAGGGAATGCTTTCGTCGAATTTATTGCCCAAGAACAGTTAAGTAACGTATCTTTAGACGCCTCAGAACGATTAAAACAGTTAACGAATCAACGGTATGCCCTTGAGGTTGATGCGGAAGGCGGGTTCATTATGCGTGACGATGCTAATGGAGGGGTGCGTCGACCCGTCAGCAGTCTATCCGGAGGAGAAACCTTCCTCACTGCCCTAGCCCTCGCCTTAGCCTTGTCCACCCAAATTCAGCTGCGGGGAGAATCCCCGCTGGAGTTCTTCTTCCTTGACGAGGGGTTTGGAACCCTAGATACAGATCTTCTTGAAACTGTGATGAACACATTAGAGAAGCTTCATCTACAAAACTTAACGATTGGAATTATTAGTCACGTACCGGAATTGAAAAACCGCCTCGCCCGCCGGTTAGTCGTTTCTGCTGCAGAAGCCGGTGGTGCGGGAAGTAAAGTCAAGTTAGAAATGGCATAGAACGTTGACAAGAAAATAAAATGCCAAGAGTAGAAAATTTTCTACTCTTGGCATTTAACTATGAAAATGGCGAATAGTAAAGAGAGGTCAGAATTAAAACCACAAAAGTGTTACATAGGAAACCGAAGATACGACGATTGAAGCGACGATCATTGCTAAAAGGGGTCGCAGCGCCCGTGTTCGCAAGCTCGAGAGATGGACATTAAGACCTAAACCGACCATGGCCGCTGCAAGTAAGAAAGAGGAGGTCGTCGAAATATCGTTTAGAACAAACTTAGGTATTGGTAAATAAGTTCCTATCAAACTTGTGATGATAAATCCAACTAGAAACCAAGGGAAAGGAGCGCTTTTGCTTTTTTCGCCCTCTCCTTTGCGATTCATCCAGAGAGAAAGAATAAAGCTTAATGGTATTAGAAGGAAGACTCTTCCAAGTTTTGCGAGTAACCCCATAGTTAAAGCATCCGGACCAGCTGGTGCAGCGGCTGCTGCTACATGCGCAATCTCGTGTAAACTAACGCCACCCCAAATCGCGTATGCAATAGAGCTAATTGGCAAATAGGGTCTTAAAAAGGTGTAGGCTAATGCGAAGACTGTACCAATCAAGGCTATAATACCTGCACCGATCGCCGTGTCTTCATCATCCGCCTTTAAGATAGGGGATACAGCGGCAATCGCGGCAGCTCCGCACACGCCCGTTCCAATACCGAGAAGCAGGGATAGATTCATATCTGCTTTGAGTAACTTTGCTAATAACATTGTTGTAGCAATGGCAACGACGATTGTTATGGCATCATGAACGAGAAGCATTCCGCCTTTATGGACTACTACGTCAATATTTAGCTTAAAACCATAAAGGATGATGGCGAAACGTAAAAGGTAACGAGCAGAAAATTGGATACCCTCGCGTAAACTTTCTGGATAACTAAGAACATTCCGATAAATTACGGCAATCAATATCGCACTTAGCATTGCGCCAATGCGGTTAACTCCGGGTAAAACGGCTAACCCAGTTCCGGTTGCGGCTATAGCCATTGTAAATAAAACTCCGAGTGCGAAATTAATCCACCTTGGTGGGTAAGTAGTCAAAACGTTTTGAATCATGGTATTTTGTTTGCCTTCAAACAGCATAATATTCTCCTCCTCAGAATCCAGCAGGTATCTTTGCTTCTAACGCCAGCATTATCTTGTTTAAACTATAAGGCGGTTCAAGTTATCGAGCAATATAGGTTAAATAAGGTGATCATTAGGAAAGCTAATTATTAGTTTTCTTAAAGTTGTCTATTATTTATTCCATTTGTCTCATTCTTGGAAAAAGCCTATAATCGACTTAATAGACTAGGGGTGAAAACTATGATTGCGGATCCTTTGAAGATATTTGTGACCGTAGCCGAACAAAAGAATTTCTCTCGGGCCGCTGAGGAGCTTTATTTGTCTCAACCAAGTGTCAGTTTGCAAATTCGTAATTTGGAGAATGAACTTGGTACAAAACTAATTGACCGTTCTCCCAAACACCTTGAACTTACTCAGTCTGGAGAAATTCTCTATGGATATGCCAAACATATATTGCAGCTGCAGGCTAAGGCAAAACAGGAAATTGACATGCTGAGCAATGAGGTAACAGGGTCTCTGAAAGTTGGAGCAAGCTACACAATTGGAGAATATATCTTACCCTTTGTATTGGCCGAATTTGCAGCGCAGTACCCTAATGTGGACATAGAAGCATCAATCGATAATACGGAAAAAATCACTCAGAAAGTGCGATCTAACCACTTAGACTTGGGTTTAGTGGAGGGCGAAGTCCACTATCCTGATCTTGATATCCATCATTTTATGGATGATGAGATTATCTTAGTTGTTCCGAATCATCATGCCTTGGCGGGGTTGCCAATTGTTAAGGAAGCTCAGCTTCAGGATCAAGTGTGGATTCTAAGAGAAATAGGATCGGGGACACGGGCCTTCAGCGACAAGCTTATTAAGGATTGGGATATTCAAGCCAAAAAGACCTACATTTTTGGTAGTAGTCAAGCTGTAAAGCAAGCAGTCATAGCTGGTCTGGGAATTGCATTGGTCTCAAGTTGGATCGTTCGTAAAGAATTAATCGCCAAGGAACTAACGACAATTCGCATTAAGGGAAATCGACTTATGCGTCCCTTTTATTTGATAAAAACGAGTAATCATGAAATGTCAAAGGCCATGGAAGTTTTTAAGGAAAGGCTCTACGCACACGATCTTCTTACGTAAACAAACGTCAGAAATTACTAGAGTTATAAGCTGTTAAGGCCAAAAAACCTCTGAAAGGCAGGTAAATCAGAGAAAAGGAGACGATTTATTGACCTTCTCTAGGGTAACTGGTAAAATTTAAAATTAAGGTAAAAGCGCTTTGTCCATGATAGCCTCAATGCTTTCAGAAAAGCGCAGAATTGATTAAATAAGGATAAGAGAAAAATGCAAACATCCAACGACGAATACATAGTACCAGCGAGCAAAAGTAAACAAACTTGCCTAAGCGTCACGGAACCTGCCGAGTTACTAAAGTTTTTGCAGGCCCAAATCCCGAGTAGAAGTCGTAATAATCTAAAGTCGCTATTAGAACATCATCAGATTTGCGTAGACCAAAATATCGTTACGCAGTATAATTATCCCTTAGAAATCGGACAAGAGGTTGTTGTTAATTGGTCTAAAGTTCTAGTGGAGAAGCAACCTCAGGGGTTAAAGATTGTGTTTGAGGATCCCTATATTATCGTCATTGAGAAACAGGCGGGGTTGCTCTCAATCGCAACAGCGACAGAAAAGGAACAAACAGCCTATAGTATTTTAAGTGACCATGTAAAGAAAAGAGACCCAAAGAACAAGATCTTTGTACTGCATCGTCTAGACAGGGAGACCTCCGGAGTCATGATGTTTGCTAAGAGTGAAAAGATCCAGAAATCACTGCAAGATGCATGGAAGGAAGCTGTTCTAGAGCGAACTTACGTCGTGGTTGTGGAAGGAAACGTCACTAAGGAGCAAGGGACAATCACTTCGTGGTTGACGGAGAGTAAGACATTTATGATGTATTCGAGCCGTACCCCTAATGGCGGCCAAAAAGCAGTGACACACTACAAGGTTCTTAAAAAGAACAAACATTACTCACTTTTGGAAGTAAGATTAGAGACAGGAAGAAAGAACCAAATACGGGTTCACATGAAAGACATTGGCCATAGCGTCATTGGGGATAAGAAATACGGGTCGACCAAGCATCCGCTCTCACGGCTAGGTCTTCATGCCAGAGTTCTAGCTTTTAGGCACCCGGTGTCGGGTGAAGAAGTGCGTTACGAGACAGATATACCGAAGGAATTTCTAAATTTGTTCAAGTCATTTGAAGCAAAATCGAATATCTAGATAATAATGGGATGGATGCTTCATTGTAAGTACCCATCCCGTTTTGGTATAAA
>JAUZPJ010000059.1 GCA_030706025.1 Bacillota bacterium
AGGATATTTGTACCTGAAACACCACACCCTGATAATGTAACTATACCAAACGATAATAAGAATATAATTAAACCACGGTAATTTTGGAAGGCATCCTGAGGTCCACTTTTTGCCATATCTACTCCTCCTCTTTGTTTAAACGGTCCACACAGATATAGAGTGAAAAGACCTTACAAATGTAGATTAACACGCAGGTAAGCACATTGTCTATAACCTGACGATATGGCTTAATAGTATATACTTATGGTTGAGATTGATGCATATTTGCCATTAATGTCGAAATAACTCATTATTTGACGTGATAAGCAATAAACAACGGAAAATGCGATTAACTGTCAACGCGAAGCAATTGATCCTTATCAAAAATAATAGTTGCTGCAGAAAGTGATTTCGAAGCAGTAACTATTTTTTTAGTTCACTTATTAGTTTGTGTTGTTCGAAGTTGACCCAAGACAATATTACTTCAAAAGTTTAAGCCTAGACTCTATAATATCTGTCCATCATTCTATATAATTAGCTATGAGTTTACTCCAAATCAATTAGGGGAGCCTATCATGCAATATTTACAAGCTAATAAAACCAATCAGTGCACCCGCTTTAAGGCTTATTTTTTGGTGCTTCTATCATCTCTCATTTATGGTGGTAATGTCATCGCTGGTCGGCTAATCGCGGGCCATGTACCGCCTTTTACTTTGTCAGCAATTCGTGTAGTTTTAGGTTTGATCATTCTTTTTCCGCTAGCCTGGCCTCAGATGAAAAACGCTCCACGCCCTAATAGAACTGAATGGCTCCAACTAGTTATTATTAGTATCTTAGGAATTTCGATCCCTTATGTTGCGTTACTTATGGGATTACAACAAACGACTGGGACCAATGCCTCTGTTGTTTTTGCGACCCTCCCAGCTGTGACAAATACCCTGATATTCTTCCTTTATAAACTTAAACCTACGAAATTCCAAACTGTAGGGATGATCACTTCCTTTCTGGGCTTAATGATCGTATTTACCCAAGGTTCGCTGCTACATTTAATTACCTTTAAAGTAGGGATTGGTGAATCATACTTATTCCTCAATGTTCTATCCATAGGGTTGTTTAATCTATTAGGACAGAACATCATGAAGAAATTTTCCTCCCTTGTCACGAGTGTTTATGCTCTCTTTTTCGCAGCGATAATATTAATTCCTATGGGAGCCTGGCAGCTTAGAACATCAGGATGGAATGTCTCATGGTCCGAATGGTGTATAATTTTCTACATGGGCTTCATGGCGGCCGGAGTAGCCTTTTTCCTTAATCTTTATGGAGTTAACAAAATCGGAAGTGCCAAAACTTCGATCCTCAATAATATGCAGCATGTATTTAGCATTGCCTTAAGTATTATTATTCTTAATGAATCGTTAGCCCCCTATCATTGGATAGGGTTTTTCCTAGTCATTTCGGGAGTGATTCTTTCTTTATCAAATTCACTGAGAAAGGAACAAAAAAATAGCCTATAATAAACTGCAAAAGGACAAGAGGTAGTCATTACCTCTTGTCCTAAACGATATACATATAACCTCCACTAATGATGACAATTAACACCAAGTGCTGTCCAAGTCTTGATACCAACAATTCCGTCCTGAACTAGGTTCGCACTCTTTTGAAATGCTATAACAGCAGCTTTAGTAATGGGTCCGAAAATTCCGTCAAGATTACCCATATAATATCCTTTTGCTTTTAGGAGTCCTTGTAGCTTTATTACCGCTGGCCCAGTATTTCCTTGTACAAGAGTTGGACAGTGACTAACAGGGGGCATATGGCAATGTTTTCCGAGAGCAGTCCATGTTTTATTCCCCACGATCCCATCCTGGACAAGGCCAGCGCTTTTTTGGAAAGCTAAAACAGATGTTTTCGTACGTGGCCCAAATACCCCATCAATTTTGCCGGGATTAAAACCAGCTCCCACTAAACGATTCTGCAAATCTCTAACCGCGGCACCAGAGGATCCTTCTCTTAATACTGGACAATAGGTATGACCATCGTGCATTTATAGCCCTCCTTTTTTCAACATCATATGTCAGGAGGCAATTCTATGTTAAGACTGGACGTCAGAAAAAGAAAAAGCCACTCATGTGAGTGGCTCTAATACTAATTAAATCCCGCAAAGTTCCTCCAGAACTAATGGATACACGGCTCGAGATTAATATTCAACAAAGCTTTACCAAACTACTCAGACCAGATAAACTAGATAACGTAGCAAATCACCTTACACTAAAAGACAAACTTACGTTTTAAGAAACAAAAGGTAAGGGGCGTAAATACTTTGACCTAAATGACATCGACAAATTGAAAACCAAAGATTTAGGTTACGAAACTAATCTGGACAAATCCTCCATTATTTCTACTCGTATCAACTATTGGTCTAATCGTTAAATCTAATGAAATTGATCGTCTTAACAGATATAACTCAACTCAATTACCGGAAGATGCACAGTTTCCTTACTCGTAAAACAAACTCAGGCTAATTTGACCAACTTGACTAATTTGCAGACGCTTTTAAACAATACTTAACACAAATCAACCTATCCAATTTTTCCTGACCAAAGCAACTTACCAACTTACCAACTAATCCAGAAAAGAAGATACATGCTAAACTGACCAATAACACTTAACTCAGACTACTAACAAAATTAACTAGAACTAACAAAGAGGAACTTTGCGGGAAAATTTTCTATAAACCTCAAAAACCACCCTTTTCTAGGTGGCTCCAATTCTTCGAAATCCAGCACGGGCTTTACTGATTGCAATGCTGAAACTTCGAAGGAATCGAAACTTACCTAGCACGCGACCAACAAGTTCTTAAACTGAATCTTTCTTTAATGTTTATGTCTTTATTATACCCGATTTCAGGTATTTGTCAAGTGCTAAGAGTTGATTAATAATTGAATTTCAGAAATAGAATTATTTCCTCATTCTACTGTGAAATTCATTCGTACACTTTGTGCTAATTTCTGGCCAGACTTAGAGGTCACCCCACTAAATATACAAATACTATAAACACCAGAGGTATAGCCGTTTTGAGGAGGCAACACCACAAGAGAATTTGACCACAATCCCTCAGACTTTACTGTTACATTTATCGGAAGACCTGTTGCGGTGTAGACTTTAATAAATTCTTCTCCCGAATCTTCCAAGGGCATGTTAAATTTAACCGTCCAAACTTTATTGGCCGGGATGCCCATTTTACTTCCTAACAGAGAAGCATTGTGCAGTTCAAACAAATTCACAAGGATCTGAAAAATCATTTTGTGACCTTGTTGTGTTGGGTGCGGGTCAGTTTGACCCTTCAATAAATCGTAGTTAAATGGAAGCTGACTAGATCTTTGTTGAAAATAAGTGTAAATATCAGCTATTAAATACCCATCTCCAGCCTTTATGACCTTATTGATTTGCTGGACATAAGGGTCGAATAGAGAAAACAACAAATCATTTTGGGGAAACGGGTTGTATACTGTAAGCGCGTATAGTTGACTTTTCGGTACTTGAGTTTTAATTAAATCAATAATTTGAGGCCAGTCTAACTGAAACTTAGCCACTCCCTTATTAAGCTCAGTTTCTAAAGTCCCTGAAATCGCTAGACCGAGCAGGGTATTTGACAGGTTCTTGTCGCTCTGTAAAGCCGTCCCAAGGTTTACGTTTAGTTGCGGATCAGATAAATCAAGATGATAAGCTGCTGCAACAGACCGGATTACTGGTCCGAGAAGATTATTCCCGCCAATACTTATCGTTACGATATTTGCTTTCTCTAAGTTACCCTTCACTTTACTATCACTTTTTAATTCATTAAGAAGATCGCTGCTTTCCAGGCCTGGTTTGGCAAGATTGTATAACCTTATACCCGTTAACTCCGGTTTGCTTTGCAAATAATTATAGAAGAGATCAGAATATCCTTGACCCGCAGGGGCGCTTAAACCATAAGCAATGGAATCTCCAAGCGAAACCAAATCGACGGCCCTTGCAGAGTTAGCGGATGCGGTTTTTGGTAGGTACATGCTAAGAGAGTTTGTAACAACTAGAAATAAAATAAGTACATAAGATATCAATTTGCGAAAGATCAAACGATCTCCTCCTTAAACTTCAAACTTCATATGTACACAGATTTGCCTATTAAAAAATTATATCATACGTTAGCCTGGGCTAAAATCAATTTAACTGATTCATAAGTGAAAACTGCATTAATACTTTGAACAACTAGACCTAAAACGAGACCCCTCGTATCATGAAGGGTCTCGATTACGGCCAAACTATTCAATTTATTGTTCAAGGAGTTTTCTTAACTGTTGTGCAGCCTCTAAAATGTTATCCTTAGCTAAAATTGCGGATACCACAGCAATCCCGTCAATCCCTTTACACATTACCTGGTGGAGATTAGCCTCACTGATTCCGCCGATCGCAACCACAGGTATGGCAACTGATTTCTTTATGTGTTCTAATTGATCAAGACTAACCTCTGCAGCATCGGTCTTAGTAGGTGTAGTAAAAATCGCACCCACTCCCACATAGTCAGCGCCCTGTTGTTGGGCTAATAGGGCTTCCTCTAAAGTACTAGCTGAGACTCCGATGATTTTATTGGGAAAGAGTTCTTTGGCTTTAATCATTGGGAGGTCATCTTGACCAATGTGCAGTCCGTCAGCATCGAGAGCTAGTGCAATATCTAAGCGGTCATTGATAATTAAGGGAATCTGATAATGATCTGTGATTTCCTTGATCCTACCGGCCAACTCTAAGAAATTACGGGTCGAAAGCGATTTTTCCCTGAGCTGAACCAGCGTCACCCCACCCTTAATGGCCTGTTCAACACTTCGAATCAAGTCTCTGCCTCCTAGTGCATTCCGATCTGTAACCAAATACAAACTGTAGTCCACTTTGACTTTATTCATTGCGGATTTTACCTTCTTTAGCTAAGGTTTCGGGAGACAGGTTATAAATATTATCAAACAGCCTTGCCCTAAAAGTTCCTATCCCTTCTCCGTGGTGTAATGAAGCCTGAGCCTTCTCTCCCGCTAACCCCATGGTAATGATTCCAGCCACTGAAGCCGTAAAATAATCGTCCGATACGCCGCAGCAGGAAGCTATGAGTGAACTTGTCATACACCCTGTTCCAGTAACGTCTGCCAATATTCGGTGACCATTATCCAGTAGGCACACTCGACGGCCATCGGACACGACATCCGTTTTTCCTGTTATGGCAATGACACAGCTTTGTTCAGTGGCAAATGTGCGGGCAATGATAGAACCACCTTGTTCATCAGCCAGCGAATCTACACCTTTAATAGCTACATTTTGGCCTGCAAGTACTTTAATTTCGGACATATTCCCCCGGATGACTTCAGGTTTTAACTCATTAATGAGTTTTTCGGCAGTATCAGTTCTAAGCTTGGTTGCACCTACCCCAACAGGATCTAGGATTATTGGTACGCCCAATTCCTTTGCTCGCCGTCCAGCGACAAGCATGCTTTCGATCGTCCTAGAATTCAGAGTGCCAATATTAAGAACTAAAGCAGAAGCAAAGCCCACCATCTCGGCAACTTCCTCTAAATCATCGGCCATAACAGGAGAACCTCCGATTGCTAGGACGATATTAGCACAATCATTTACAGTGACATAGTTGGTAATATGATGGATTAGGGGATTTTTTTCTTTAATCAAGCTTAAGTTTAATGACATTTTTTCACGTATTTCCATTTGCCTATCACCCTCCAAATAATTTTCTAAATTCACTCGCTTAATCCGGCCTTTTTATAAAGTGAATAAAAATGATGAGTCGGCCCTACTCCTTTACCAATGGATAATGAATGCTGAATCGCCGTCGTAATGTACTCCTTTGCTCGGGAGACGGCTTCGTTTAGAGAATATCCCAAAGCCAGATTTGACGTGATGGCCGAGGAAAGCGTACACCCAGTACCATGAGTATTTTTGGTTGCAATCCGAGAAGAGAAAAAATAACTAAATTCCCGACCATCATAGAGAATATCAGTCGAATCTTTCTCTAAGTGTCCGCCCTTAAGGAGTACATTCTTTGCCCCCATCTGATAAATAGCTTTAGCGGCCTCTTCCATATGCTGGAGTGTGCGAATAGACATTTTAGTCATAACCTCAGCCTCAGGAATATTGGGTGTTACAACCATGGCTAATGGTAATAAATCCCTAATTAGAGTTACTTCAGCCTCAGGGTTTAACAAATGGTAGCCGCTTTTCGATACCATGACCGGGTCCACAACGATGGTTTGATTTCGATAGTAGTGTCTCAACCGCTCTGCTATCACTTCAATGGTTTGTACTTGGGAAACCATCCCGATTTTTACTCCGTCGACGTCAATATCCTCAAAGATTGCTTCAATTTGTTTGGCAATAACATCACTTGTGATATCCTGTACTGCGAAGACTCCTTGAGTATTTTGTGCAGTGACGGCGGTTATGACACTCATACCAAAGACACCATGGGCGGAAAATGTCTTTAGATCTGCTTGAATTCCTGCTCCCCCACTACTGTCTGAACCTGCTATCGTAAGTACTTTTTTCATGATATCCTCTACCTCCAATTCGTTTACAAATTCTTTTTTAAAACTAAAAAAGAGCACAAATCCTCAGAATAGGGTTTGTGCTCTCTTATTTTTTAATAAAAAGAGTTAAACTGCTTACCTACGCTGGCATTATCCAGATCAGGTTAAAAGGGTCTTAGACATCATAGGGTCTAAATCTCAGCCGGCCTAACCAGCGCCCCTGTCCATACTATATAGTTTAATTTAGCCTACCATGGAAAGGTGTATTAAGTCAACATCCTAAAAGCGCATTGTTGTTGATCTATTATCTTGTTGAAAGTGTTCCAAGGAATAATAGTCTTCCCCATAAAAAATGTCTCAGAATTATGATAAAGTGTTAGACGAACAAAGCACAATTTTTGAGGGGGCATTATTTATGACAGACCAACTACTAATAGGCTTAATCATTCTTGTTATTATGGCTATTATCTTACTGATTGTTTTATTAACTCGTTCAACTCGAAACCCATTTCATCAACTCGAAAGTAAATTTGTTACATTAGATAGGAACCTCGAACGCAACGAACGTCTTGTAAATGGAGAAATCTCGAAGAACCGAGAAGAACTAATTCAGTCCGTACATCTATTTAACGATTCTGTACTCTCACGCATGGCGGAAATTGCGAACCTTCAACGTAACCAACTAGATATCTTCGCATCCCAGCTGGCTTCCCTTACCAGTTCAACTGACCTAAAATTGGAACGGCTACGTAAAACAGTGGAAGAACGTCTCATCTTGATTCAACAGGATAACGGACAGAAATTAGACCAGATGCGCGCCACAGTCGACGAAAAGCTTAGTGCTACCCTTGAACAACGCTTGGGAGAATCGTTTAAATTAGTCAGTGAACGCTTAGAAGCTGTGCACAAAGGACTCGGGGAAATGCAGTCTTTGGCGTCAGGTGTGGGAGATTTGAAAAAAGTCCTGACCAATGTTAAAACACGCGGTATATGGGGAGAAATCCAACTCGGTAATTTATTGGAGCAAATTCTTACTCCCGAACAATATGCCACGAATGTCATTACCAAAGTTGGAAGCAACGACCGCGTAGAATTTGCGATCAAACTCCCCGCTCGAGACGGACAAGATGCTATTATCTGGCTGCCTATTGATGCCAAATTTCCGATTGAAGACTATGAACGTTTAATAGAAGCCCAGGACCAGGCTAATCCTACACGAATCGAGGAAATTGGTAAATCCCTAGAAAACAGGATCAAACAGGAAGGAAAAACTATTCGAGACAAATACGTTGATCCTCCAAACACTACAGATTTTGGCATCTTATTCTTACCCGTTGAAGGGCTGTATGCTGAAGTTTTGCGTCGCCCCGGCCTTTGTGAACTTCTCCAGCGAGAATACAAAGTCATTGTGACAGGTCCAACCACCTTGGCTGCGCTTCTTAACAGCCTACAAATGGGCTTTAGAACTTTAGCTATAGAAAAACGCTCAAGCGAAGTTTGGAACTTGCTGAGCGCGGTCAAAACAGAATTTGGGAAGTTTGTAGATGTCTTAGAAAAAACACAGAAGAAACTTCAAGAGGCGAGCAATACTATCGACACAGCTACGAGGAAATCTCGAACTATTGCACGCAAACTGAGAACCGTACAGACACTTCCGGTCGACGAAGCCGAATTGCTCTTAGGGCAAGAGAAGGAGGACCTTAGTATATAAGCCGACATAACGAACGTGATACAACCCCGAAAGAAGGAGTCGCTCACTCCCTCTTTCGAGGTTGTCGTAAATTTCAGTCTTGCATTACTTAGCTGGTTGAGCTTTGGTCCGGGCTGAGAATACTCCTTTGTTATTTTTTTTGTATTCTAAATATCCACTTAAACCAATTAACTCAAAGTATTTAGCAAAATTCATAACAATGATGTTCGTCCAAATATAGCCGAAGTTGTTAGCGGAACCAGCGGCGATAAACTGTATATTCAGGAAGAGTCCAAGAAGGGCTACCCATAAAACTCTAAAACCGATGATCATTCCTAAACCAACGGCAATTTCGCTGATTGGAACTAAGAAATCCGTTACACCTGGCATACCGTTAAAGATATGAACTGCAATCCATGCCCATAGTTTGTTGAGATACAGAGGGTCGAAACCATGTGCTTTAGGTGGAAGCATGTTGGCAGCCATTCCTGTAATGAGCCCTTTAGAGTGGCCACCTGCAAAGTTGAGCCAACCTGAAGTTGCTTTTTCCCAACCAGCTTCAACCCATGCATAGCCATAAATGATTCTTGCAACTGTGAAGACAATTACTAAAAGAGCTTTTTTCCAATCCTTAAAAACTTCTTTCACCTCATAAATATAAGATGTCATGACTAGTTCCTCCTTAAAATAAATATTGTTATTCGGAAAACTAATAATCAAAGATAAGACCGGAGACAAATGGGTTACTCGAACCTCCTTATGATTTTTCTTGATTGTAGTATAATGCTTATTTTCACAATCAAGTTAATCTTTACTTATGCAAAAAACATACCAACACTAAAACCGCATAAATGCGGTACTTTAGAAAATAAGATTGTAAACTAATTAACACTGCCGTTAACTCAGGTGGATCTAGGTTAACATTCGACAACTTTTTAACTTGGGTTTATGAGTAGAATGTGCGCAAGAAGCCCCTTTCGATTGGAACAACTATGTTAACTTGCGCATTTACTTATTGTAGAAATACTTCGACATATGTCGTATAATTAAAACTGGTAATTATAAAGAATACTAATTACTATAATATACAACTTAATTTAACACATACGACATGGAATAATTACTTTGTTAATTTATTAATAAGTTAATATGGCTAAGGAGAAATAATCACTATGAATAAACAACTTTTAGACAGCTTCCCCTATGCCATATTTCGTATCAATTCCTTGCAGGAGATTGTACTTTCCAATCTCCAAGGACAAAGTTTATTAAAAAGAGTGAGTATTGAGCTTTTAGCAAAGATTCTCGGGGATTCTTCTATTTCATCTGTAATAAAGTCTTGGATTTTACCGTCAGGTGAAGTTTTATTTGTTCAAGCCTTTCATGTCCAAGGAACGAACGACAGGCTAATACTTATTGGTGATGAAGTTGATTTTCTGAGCCATCTTCCCTCGCCTTTTGAACAAATCCTTGAGGATTTTACGGCTGACTCCAGTGTTGTTAACGAACGAATTGCCAGTCTTGTACAAGAAGCTGCTACGTTTGAACGATTTGATTTAATGAGAGTAGATCCAATCCTACTCAAGTATACCTATGAATATTCTATTGGCTTAGAGGTTGCAGGAACCATGCATACCGCTTATTCCTCTATAATGAACCTTGGAATAGGTTGGATAGTGCAAAATGAAGCGGTGCATCTCGTTCAAACTTTGTCCCCTGAGGTGTTCTCCTTTCGTGAAGATCCCCAACTCTATCGAACAGGATTCCGTTCCATTCTTCGAGTCCCAATTATATTTGACCACGGAGTCGTAGGGGCGATTCTTTTAGCGAGTTCGGAGGCTGGACGATTTCAAATAGAAGATGCAATGTTTTTTGAGATCCTCGCCAAGTTAGTAGCCCAGTCTTTTTTCTATGCAGGAGTCCAGCTGCAGCATAAGTCACAAACATTGGGTACTTCTACACTAATTCAAACGATCATCTCGTCTATTTCTGGTCGCTTTTCGAACGAATTTTTGAATCAATATTGTACCCAATTATGTTTAAACGCTAAGGTAGATCGTGTTGGAATTTTCCTCATCGATCAAGATAGAAAACAGTGTTGTTGTATTGCCGAAGCTGGAAAAACCTCAGAAGAAGTCGACAAGTGGATTCCCCTCTCAAATACCGGAATTCTTGAAATGATGAAGTCCAAGAGTATCATAGCCTTTAATCTTGCGGATCCCCGTTATCAAACTATCGAGCAAGGATTAGTTGGCCAAGGTATAACCGCGATTCTTTATGCACCGATCGAAAACGAAGAAGGTAAAATCATTGCTACCCTTACCGGATTAACTTCAGACGAATTTGCTTTATCTTTGGATGCAGCGGGTATATTCAAGTTTGCCTCAGAACATCTAGGACATATTCTTTCCAACATGCCCCTAGCACTCCAAGTTAAAACTATTCCTCAGCAGATACATACTTCCACTGTTCCAAGGGGATTTGAACATATTATAGGTTCGTCAGAAATTATCCAAAATACGATTCACAAAGCTTCAGTCGCTGCTAAATATGATTTCCCGATCCTTATTACTGGGGAAACAGGAACAGGTAAAGAACTGTTCGCCAAAGCGATTCATCAGTTTGGCCCTGCTTCAAAGGGCCCGTTCATCGTAGTTAACTCTGCGGCAATTCCTCCTAATCTTTTGGAGTCTGAGCTCTTTGGGTATCAGGAGGGCGCTTTTACAGGCGGGTTAAAGGGCGGTAAAAAGGGTAAGTTTCTGTTAGCAGATGGGGGAACAATTTTCCTAGACGAGATTGGAGAGCTCCCTCTAGAGCTACAAGCTAAGCTCTTACGAGTAGTTCAAGATCGTGAAGTAGAGCCACTAGGCTCGAGTAAGACTATTCCGGTTAATGTACGTATTATCTCTGCAACACATCGTGATCTAAGGTTAATGG
>JAUZPJ010000006.1 GCA_030706025.1 Bacillota bacterium
ATTTTCAGGCTATTTTTTTTAGTCATTTCAATATCCTCCGCTGCAGTTAAGCTAAAACTTCCTCGATGAAAACAGTACGTTTTTCAACCATGTTGTATTCTTTAACAATACTTGACCTTAATTCCGATCCATCAAGTACTCTAACAATAGGTCGAGTGGGCATACTTAAATTCTGATCCACAACAACCCCAATCTCACCAGTATTTAGACGGACAGTCACTCCTGTTGGATAAGCAGCAATATTTTTAAGAAATAGCCGTACCAATTCAAGGGGATAAAGTATTCCAGCAAGACCCATTAAAATTTCGCACGCCTCATGCGGCATGATTCGCTTTCTATCACTATGGTCTGCTGTAAATTTATCATAAAGATCGGCAATCGCTACGATTTGTGCAAAAGGGTGAATTTCGCCTTCCTTTAGGTGTCGAGGATAGCCCATCCCATTCATATGTTCATGGTGTTGAAAAGCGATGTGAGCAATAACTAAATTAAACTCTTTTCGTTTTCGTAAATCCTCAAAACCAAGTGTCGTGTGAGTTTTAAGAAGTTCAACTTCTTCTGAAGTCAGTTTAGTACCAACCCTCAACAGGCCAGGATCTAATTTCATCTTACCAATATCGTGAAGCATCGCACCAATGGCCAAATTCTCAATCTTTTCATGATCAAAAAACATAGCTTTTCCTAGAACTATAGATAGGACACAGACGTTAACAGAATGAGCAAACAACTGGTTATCCAAGCTCCGCATATCCATCATGCTCATTAGGATATCCTTCTTAAACATTATCTCCTCAACTATTTTACTGATTATTTTTCTCAATTCAAAGCCATCAAGATTTTTTCCTAACCTTACAGAACGCATACTTTTCTCAAGAATCCCCATAGCTTCACGACGATGTTCTTCACTGATTACATCTTCAACAATGACATCATCGAATCGTTCATCTTCAATATAGAGGATGGAAATCCCCATATCTTTCAACTTAGAAATGTACAACGGCGTGAGCTTAACCCCTTTGCCCAATAGAACCCTGCCTGAACTAGAAAAGATAGTTTTACCTAACACATCTCCAATCGTTAGGGAATTAACACCTACTTGTCGCACTTAGAGGTTATCTCCTTCCTGTTAAGCCATTATTTTTCCTTTGTTGCCCATTTTTGCTATTTTAACGTTTCTATAGTCTTTCCAACTTCTAGTTATAAAAATAATGACGAATACCTTGCAAAGGGGTATACTTTAAAAGTAATTTTAATAAGTGAGGTATTTAACATGCTGCTGAATCTTTTTTTAATCTGCGCTCTGGGTTTTTTGGCGGCGGCTGTCGATGCAATTGCAGGAGGAGGTGGACTCATCAGTCTTCCCGCATTACTTATGGTTGGTGTGTCTCCGCATCTTGCTCTGGGTACCAATAAATTCGCAGCATCTTTAGCTTCGCTCAACAGTTCCATAACATTTGCTCGCTCCGGGAAAGTACATATTCCATTGGTAAGATGGCAAATACTCTTTACATTAATTGGAGCAGCACTGGGTGTTTGGGCCGTTCTCAGTGTAAGTTCGGCTTTTTTAAACAAAGCGGTTCTGATCCTGATCTTATTAGTCGGAATTAACACTATGATCCATAAAAGCTTTGGGCTGGAGGACACATTTAAGGGTCTAACTTCTTATAATATTATCATCGGATGTTTGTTCGCTTTAGCCCTAGGATTTTATGATGGATTCTTTGGTCCCGGGACGGGTTCTTTCCTCATCTTTGCCTTTATTACAGTCTTTGGTTTTGACTTTGTAGCTGCATCTGCAAATTCTAAAGTTTTAAATTTTACTAGTAATTTCGTGTCACTTGTACTCTTTGCTTGGAATGGAAAAATCCTCTTATCCTACGGAATCCCAATGGCAATATGCATGATTTTTGGATCCTTCGTCGGGACAAAGCTTGCCATTCAAGGCGGAGCAAAACTCGTCAAACCTATCTTTATTACGATGTCCTTATTAGTGGCTGCAAAACTCATCTACCAGTATATATAATTAATAATAACTAAATGATACCTCAATGCTAATTTTAAAGAAAATAGATTGACTCCCTAAATGGGAGGCCAAGTTATTGTGTACTTAGCTTCCTATTGGGGGAGTCCATGGATCAAGGAAACTCATTTAGGTCCTAGTTCCAATTCATAGGATGTGTCGGATAACCATCTGGGGACTTAAGAACTGGGTGTTTATCATCGGCTACTCCTAATAGACGAATCCTCAGCCAGTTTGACCCTGTGCTCGCACTCATTAAAAGGTACCCTTGAGTATCATTTCGAAAGCGAAAATCCAGTATACCATAGGACACAGTGGCATCTTCACCCTTTAATACGTATGATACTGGTAAGGAATGCGTATGTTTCTCTTCGATAGGTAAGTTAGCCTGACGAACAACTTGGTAGAGTGTGCTTGAGTCTTGGCAAATACCTCCTCCATCCCCTTTTACTACGGCCCGATCGACAAAGACATATGCAGGTAAATATCCCGCAGCCTCAGTACGTTCTCCTACAACATCATTAAACGAAAATACTTGACCCGGCGGAATCAAACGATTATTCAAGGCAAGTGCTGCCAAACGCACGTTTTTTGTACGTGGTAAATCTTGCGCGTTAAAATATGTCGTATAATCCCCTAAAATACTCTGGATCTTCATAATATCTGAATTACTTGGTTCCGAAGGTACCTCTGCGACTACTGCTTCAACCTGTCTAGACCTATGTTCTAGTGAAAGTTTCAGCCAGGTACTCTCGATATCTAATTTTTCACCTGATTGTCCTAAGGTTCTTACTAATCTACCCTCTGAATAAGCAATCGTTGACAAACGTGTCGGTTGGTCAATATGACGGCTTAATTCTTCTAACTGTGGAATGATTTCCTCTTTATTTAGTCCGAGATTAGATAAAGATATAGCATCGTCACGACGACCAAGGATATGAATTGTATCTAAAAACCATGAGCCCGAAGATACAGGAAATACTTGATTTACCCATGTATCAATTTCTGTATTTGAACGATCCGTACTCAAAGGATAAACTCGTCCTTTATATGATACAGTATTTGGAATCATACCTTTTAAATGATTGGAAACCTCACTTTTGCTTAATCCAGAAAAGTCTTGGCCCCATACATCCAAACCAGACGGTGCTCGATCATGAACATTTGCATAGGTAACTGCTGTTCCTAACCCTAGAGTAACTATTAGTTGAACGAGCAAGACCATAATGAGGAACCATGTCTTCTTCATAACCTTCTATCCCGAATTTCTTCTTAATTCTTCTGCAAATGGGAAGTAACTTCCATTAAAGTGCTTTTACTCGTGATGTGAGTCACTAATTCAGGAGTAATTGTTTCTCCGGCTTTTAAGACTTCCCCATTGTCCAGAACAATATCTTTGTCCGCTCTTTTCCCAATAAAATATTGCAATTGTCTTTGCTCGAAGAGATTAAAGCTTGTTTCAGGTTCTTCGGTACGATCAGCGCTCACTAAAACATCCATAGGTGTATCTAACACTTGAGTTTTAGTTTGAGTTTGAGTCTCGTCACTTAGCCTCGTATTCTCAAAGTTTGGAGGAATAGTTTCACTTTCTACAATAAGTAATTCTTTACCTAGAGTAATGATTTGATTCGCACCGATTTCGTGCATTTGACCATCTGATTCAAATAGACATGCAACAATTTCACCGGTTTCTTCATTGATCTGAATTTCTTTGACTTCGCCAATAAGTTGACCTTTTTTCGTCAACACCTTTGTGCCAATAACGCGAATGTCTTGCTTTAACAAGTTCTGGACCTCTCTAGATTGAGCAACATCCTGAATCACTTCAAGATTTGGAATCGTAAGAGCAAATTCTCCCAGACCTAATATATCCGTAAAAGCAATGACTTTTGCCCCAAAATAGTCCGCAGGTTGATCCACAATAATAAAGTCTAAAGTTTTCCCTTGTGGGTTTAAAATTAAGTCCTTAACCATTCCCACTTGAGTTCCGTCCGATACACTGATAATTCGCAATCCGATAATTTCTGTTGTTGGCTTCATGAACGTACTATCCCCCTCATAATTTTAAACAATAAATATTCTCTTGGGTCATCCAGGTATCAAATTGATGCCGTAGATCAGAATTAAACTGAGGTAAATACCTTTCAATATATACCTGCAACTGAGTTAGCGCATAATCACGCTCTCCTAGATTGTTCCACAGCCAATAACAATCAATAATTAAATATAAGGCCAAATCAGGTATCGGGTCAAGAGACAGAGCCTTAGAAAATAAGTCTACCGCTTTGTCCAGGTTGTCAGAGTATTTTTCCTTAAATCCCTGATCAATTAATTGATCAATGAGTGTATCTTTGTTAGATTCTTCAGCGATGGTCCCTACATTTGGGTCTTCTTTTGTTTGTTCCTCAATTATAGTTTCTACAGCACATTCTTTTTCTCGTGCCTCAAGAACAGCCTCTACAGCACATCCTTCTTCTTGTGCCTCATGAACAGTTTCTACAGCATATTCTTCTTCTCGTTCCTCAAGGTCAATTTCTACTGCACATTCTTCTATACAGCGATTTTCAGTACACCCGGTCGATTGAGATAATATCCTAATTTCTCCTTTGGTCTTATCAATATTAGTCTTTATTTTAGGCTTTACCCGAATCTTTTGCACTTTTGTCGATAATAACCCAGAAAATACAAGAAAGATTATGCTTAATAACCACCATAATATCCATCCTGATCTAAGTATCCAAGGGAACAACACAACATCACCACATAATAAAATAGAAAGCAAAAATGCAACCTTTCGAGTTATTCCAAAGTCTCGTGCTCGCCAAGTCAAAATCGTAATGAATGGGATACTACCCAAAACAACGGTAATCTCATATTCCAGAATACGGTCCCCCCTTCATCTTACGACATTACTTTCAATTCGACACATGTCTGCCTTTTCCTTCTTAAGTATTAATATATCGGGGTTCTGAAATAACTTCCGTTTAATTCTTTGATATAACTGAATGCTTAAAAAGCATCTAAGTTTCTTTTCAAGAAAAAGCAATCTGTAACAAAGGATTATGTGAAACAAAAGAGAATACTATTCTATTAGATTAGACATTACCAATGGTACTAAAAACAAATAGATAACTTGAGTGTTCATCAATTTAGGAGGCATAGTCATGTCACGAGATCAACATAAGATCCCCGAAGATCTCTTGCAGTTAAAGAAAAAAATAGAGATCCTTGAAAGCCAACTGGAAGAGATTCGCTTACAATCTCATGTCCTGTTGGACATTGCACGTGCCCTTAATGCATCTCTCGATACGAGAGTTATTGCTACCAATATAATTAGTGCCATTGTATCACTCATAGGTATTGATCAAGCTAGTGTCTGTCTTTATAGAGAGAAAACCAAAGACTTTGAGGTTATTGGTGTTTTCGACTCAGGTACACTCTCCCCTCAGATACCTTCTGGTCTCGATCTATCCTTTCTCTCTGAAGTATTAACTCAAGGGGTTACCTTTTATCGTCCACCTCAAGGTTTTCAGAATTGGCAATGGATCTGTTGCCTTCCTCTTCAGAATGCACAACACAAAATTGGAACTATTAATATCCATGCCCTTCGCCAACCGGAAATTACATCAGAGCAAATGGAGTTTTTAGAGACCGTTGCAGGGCATGCTTCTTCCGCCTTAGAAAATGCTCTGCTCTATGCCATTGTAGAACAAGAATCCATCACCGATGGTCTTACAGGGGTTTATAACCATCGTTACTTCCAAAAACGTTTGCGCGAGCACATCTCGCTCTGTCAGCGCCGTAAACGGCCGGTTACTTTTGGCTTACTGATAATTGATATTGACAATTTTAAAATGGTCAATGATAACTACGGACATCAATTTGGAGATAATGTACTCCATACGATAGTGAGAGAACTTCATAACAATTTAAGAGAAGGAGATTTAATTGCACGCTATGGTGGGGAAGAATTTGTGGTTCTTATTCCTGAAACCACAGAAAAAATCACTTTACTTATTAGCGAAAAGATTAGAAAAGTCGTTGAAAAGACCAGTATCTGTTACCTTCCGACAAATAAGGACGTATCTGTAACTGTAAGTATCGGTGCTACACTCTGGCACCCGCTAGACTCACCCGACTCTTTGATTTCAAGAGCAGACCAAGCACTTTACAAGGCCAAAAGGACGGGACGCAATCAAAGTTGTATCGAATGAATCGTAATACTGATAAATATAAAAAACACCACTTTATTGCACTAAGTGGTGTTTCCTTCGACTAAATGTAAAATAAAATTGTTATACTTCAACGCTTCTTGCCAATGGTCCTCGTTTTTCCGGAATTCGACGAACCAATTTAACCAACTGATAACAAGAAGTTGCAATGACCGTAGCACATGAAACAAGAAATATACTTATCATCAGAATTAGAATCCAAGCTAACATGAACAACTCCTCCTTAATTCATATAATTTAATTATAGTGTACTATGTAATATATTATATCAGAGCGGAGGAGAAAATGATAGTGATAGTATTCACTTTCTTTTTTAATTTATACCATATTTAGACACTAACTTTCTCCTTTTGAAGAGGTTACCTCAAAACATTACCCACATCTTCATAAGTCACCTGTCTTCTGGTAAAATCATCGATCCATGTTACAAAAGAAGACGCATCTTTTTTCGGAACATTAATGGAAAGTTCAACGACCTCACGAAATTCTTCGTTTCGAATTTCCCAGTTATGTTGATCAAATTGATACCTAAGCAACTCATACCATTCGTACGGTACATACAAGGTATAAACTTGATATAATGTTAATTTTCTCAAATCGGTTTCCCCTATAACTAATCGAGTGGTTCCACCATAAGCTCTTACAAGGCCTCCCGTCCCTAGTAGAATTCCACCAAAATACCTTACAACAACCACTAATACATTCCAAACATTCCTATGCTGAAGGAGATCGAGCACAGGTCGTCCACCTGTTCCCTGAGGCTCACCATCATCGGAAGACTTCTCAATAAATCCATCACGTAATCGATAAGCATAAACGTAATGCCGAGCATTTGGATAATCTTCTCGAATTTTACCCATAACCTGCTCAATTTCTTCTAGTGTTGCAAGTGGCACTGCAATACCAATAAATCGCGATTTATCAATTATTTGTTCCTTGGTATTTACCTGAGATATTGTATAAAATTCTTCCACATTACATCCCCTGTTTCGTTTTTATGTAAGAGTCCGCCATTCAATTAAGACAATTCTATCACAAAATAGATAATAGCGTTGCGAAATCACAACGCTATTATCAGCCTCAATTAATATAAAGATATTCCCAAATCTTATTATAGAATCCTAGCACCATGTTAAACTAGCAGTTTCATCCTTTTTTCATTAATTTAAGTGGTGTGCACCCTGCGAAATATCACTTAGTGCGTCACCGGCTTCGTTAATATGAATCTTTTCGATCGCCAAGTCACCTAACGCCACGATTCCGACAAGCCTACCTTGTTCCACAACTGGTAACCTTCGGATTTGATACTTAGACATTAAATCGGCCGCCTCATGAACATCTTGGTCAGACGTTACAGTGACAACATTTGTATTCATGATTTCTCTGGCAGAGATGTTCTTATTGAAATCACCTGCTGCAACAACTTTTAAAACAATATCTCGGTCCGTAATGATTCCGACTAATTTTTCTCCGTCACAAACTGGAACTGAACCTACATCATCCTTTTTCATAAGCTGTGCTATTTCAGTAACTGTGCTATTTGAGGTGACCCAATCAACCGAATTTGTCATGACTTGTTGAACTTTCACATTAACGCCTCCCAAATAAATTTTCTGTAGCAAAAATAGTATAACTAGTTTGCAAAAATCCATGCAGCAAGTTTAGAGTTGTACAAAAAAAAGCCGCTTCAAAACGGCTTTTAGTCTTTATTCATTTTTGGAGTCGTATTCCAGTGCATGAGTTCCCGTCCGTTACGGGATTGCAGATGTTTGTACCACCGCTAATTCTTAGGTTTTGTACCGATTACCACGGCGACAACCCCACCTGCTAAATTAACATAATTCGTTTTAATCAAGCCACACTCATTAAAGATACGAACTAATTCTTGCTGCGAAGGAAATTCTCGAGCGGAATCATGTAAATATTGATAGGCACTGGATTTCTTGGCCCAAATTTTACCCATTAAGGGGACAAGCCTTTCAAAATATAACCAATATGCTTGCTTAAACCCCGGAAAAGTTGGTTTAGCCATATCTAGGGATACAACCTTCCCACCTGGCTTAACGACCCGAGCCATTTCCCGTATTCCCTGGCGCAAATCCGGCAAATTACGTAATCCCCAACCTACTGTTACACCATCAAACGAATGATCTGGGAAAGGAATTTCCATCGCATTCCCTTGGATAAAACGAATTCGATCTCTGTAGGGGAAGTGTTCCAATGAATGTTCAGCTACATCCAACATGTTTTGAGAGAAGTCTAACCCTGTAACATTTCCCTCAGAACCTACCGCAGTTCCAAGTTCCATAGAGAGCTGTCCTGTTCCACAGCAAACATCAAGGATATTCATGCCCGACTTTGCCCCGACATGCCGGACGGCAATACGGCGCCACCGTTTGTCCATTCCAATGCTCATCAAACTATTCATTAGATCATAATGGCCAGCAATAGAATTGAAAGTCTCCTTAACATAAGTAGCTTTATCTTTACCAGCAAAATCCATTATTAAAACTCCCTATCCTTCTGGTTTTCATGCTCGTAATAGTATTAACATTCCAATAAATAATACGCGAACATTAATCTATTGTCCAGATATTTTCCAACTAGTGGCTAAATGACTTAATATAAGTGTATGTATCCCACTTGCTAATGAAGCAAAACTTGGGCAGCTACAGGAATTTGCAAAGACGGTCACTTCTTGCCATCTTTGGCAAGAAAGGCAACAAGCCGGAAAAAGGAGGGAAGAATGTTTGCAATATAGCAACTTCTTCCCTCCCTATAGCCCCATCCCTGAAAAAGTCCTCTCTCATTTAATTCGCCCGATTAATAGGACGTAAATTTAATACACTTTTTACTAATTACCTTTAAGTTTGAAGGCACTGCAAACTAAGTCAATTACAACGTCTTCAACCTCTTCTAAAAAACGCGGTTTCTCCGAAGTTACCCAATCACTGATCATTGCGTCTAACGTCCCAAAGAACAATTGTCTGCCCACCTTTATATCAGCTATGACAGCTTCGTTCTTTTCGACCCCTTCCTCAAGCACTTGTTCAATAAGTTGAAAATAATCTCGCAGAGGTCCAGTAATAGCTTCCCTTATTTCTACATTCGACTGTCTTCGCTCCATCTGAGTAACTATAGCAAGGGAACGGTTTTCCTGCATAAATTTTAAATGAGTCCGGATTATACACACTAATTGATCCCGTGTTGTCTTATATCTTCCAATAGTCTGACGAATCTCCTCAACAAATCGGCCCATCCGTTCTCTAAAAAGGCTCACCAAAATATCTTCTTTATTTTTGAAATAGAGATATATTGTACCATCGGCAACCCCTGCCAATTTGGCAATTTTGGATACTTGACAAGAGAAATAGCCATATTCAGCAAATGACTCTGTGGCCGCATGCAAAATTGCTTGATATTTTTCCTCGCGGGGTTTACTCATTTCAGTACGGACCCCCTTGTTGCCAATCTAATTCGAAATTACTCGACCATTGTTTTATCATATACTATTTAGCGACAGAATCCAATATTGTTTGTCCCCTCTCCGTAAGCACCCAAAAGGTAAAGGTCTCGGACGTAGAAAACCCACACCCCGCACAGTGATTCCCTCGACCTGATTCACACGAACTACAAGCTTGACCGTAGAGCTCGCGACGAATATAACCCATATGCTCCATTTGTTCAAGGGCACTTTGAATTTCCTTCACCGAATAGCCAACTTCGGCGGCCAATTGTGTCATTGATAGCGATTCTTTGCGTGCCAGGATTTTCATAATGCTTGCGAAAATAACCGTTCACCTCCCGGAAGGGTTTCTGTGCTTAATGTAGTCCAATGAATTGACCCCCGTGAAAAACAACCCACCCCATAATATAACTAAGAATAAGGTTATACGCAATCCCAAAACTTGTCCATCTCAAGCTCCCAGATTCCTTATACGTTGTTACGACTGAAGCGAGACATGGAATGTAAAGCATATAAACAACCAGAAATGTATAAGCCCCTAAAGGTGTCATTGCACTCGTCATAGCCTGGGCGATAGATTGTGAAGCATCTGCAGCAACACCATATAAAATTCCAAGAGTAGAGAGAGTTGTTTCTTTAGCAGTAAAACCAAATACGATGGCAACCATAATCCGCCAATCAAATCCCAATGGTTGACCAATAATAGCTAATAGTCCTCCCATTTTACCAGCCCACGTTTCATTCATAGGAACCCCTTGCGGAAAAGAGCTTAAGACCCAAACTAAAATCGAAGCCACTAAAATAAATGTCCACGCCCTTTTCATAAAGGAATAAGTTTTTTGCCATGTAGGCAAGAGGACATTACGCAAGGTAGGAATATGATATAGAGGAAGTTCCATAACAAAGGCAGAACGTTCCTTTTGTTTGACAATTCTTCTTAAGAAAAGCGCTGAGAACATGACCAAGACCATACTCACTAACAAAAGGCTCAGCATTATAATAGCTCCTCGCGAACCCGGAAAAAATGCAGCCACTACAGCACTCATGACCCCTAAACGCGGAACACAGGGAATCAATGGATTAATGAGCATCGTTATCAAACGGTCTTTAGGATCTTCTAGTGTTCTCGTTGCCATAATTCCGGGAACGTTACATCCAAATCCGGAAACCAAGGAGAAAAACGATTTCCCGTGCAAACCCATCAATTGCATAAAGCGATCGCCCAAAAATGCAGCTCGCGCTAAATAACCGCAATCTTGCATAAAGGAAAAAAAAGCAAAGAAAATTGCAATTTGTGGTATAAAGGCTAAAACAGCGCCTACTCCTGCAAAGATTCCATCTCTTACTAAACTCTGTACAAAGTCGGGTGCATGACCCCATTGTAATAGACTCACAAAGACATCACCCGCCCATGCCATGCCTTGGGAAACAGCCCCTCCCAAAGGTGCACTAGCAACGAAAGAACCCCAAAAAACTAAGGCCAAAATTGCCAACATAATAGGATATCCCCAAATTGGAGAAAGTACCCATTTATCTAAGTTATCCGTCCAGGTTGGCTTGGCTAGTATCTCGACCGACTTAATCTTCGGAAGCATCTGTGCAATAAATTGATATTTGGCATCTGCAAAGGCCATCTCGAAATGATCCTTGCTCCACCCTTCGGCCTCATACACCTGAAGTAAGGATTCGCCCGGAAGTATTATTGTTTCTTGAAGTTGGTAAATTACCGCATCTCCGGAATCACAGCAGGAATCCTTTGCCTTATTATTACGTGACTTAGGAGCGATTGTCTTCCATGTTTGCCCAATTTCCGGATCTCTCTCTAATCGTTTAAGGGCTAACCAACGTAAAGGGTATTGATTTGCCCATACGGTATCTTTCAAAAGCATTTCCATAGCATGGATCTTCTGTTCAAGTTCTTCCGGATATGGAACTTCACTTGAAATAGGATATTCCACCAAAGATCCTACCCTAATGGCTTCCGTCAGAAACTCTTCAATGCCTTTCCCTTTGGCTGCCACGATTTCCACCACAGGGACATTTAAAGCAGTTGCTAATTCAGTACTATTAATTGTTACTCCTGTAGCTTGTGCCAAATCTAACATATTTAAGCCGATAACAACTCGAGGCGAAAGTTCTAAAATCTGTAGAACTAAATAGAGATTTCGTTCAATATTTGAAGCATCAACTACTGCCATAACAACATCCGGCTTTTCACGCAAGATATATTCACGTGTTACAATCTCTTCTTGGGAATACGCAGTCAAGCTATAAGTCCCAGGAAGATCAACCAGTTCTATTTTCTGATTGCCTCTTTGTATTATCCCCGACTTTCGTTCAACTGTTTTTCCAGCCCAATTTCCTACCTGTTGATTGGAACCCGTTAAAGCGTTAAAAACTGTACTCTTACCAACATTTGGGTTTCCCATAAGTGCTATTTTCATTGCTTGGCCGCCTCCCTTCTATATTGAACGTGTTAAATATGTCCCAGCGGCAACAGAAATAATATATCGGAATTAAGAAAGACCGGTAATGACTGTTCTATGGGCTCTTAGTGTGTTTCACTAACCATAATCTTAGCACACTCTCCTCGGCGCATAGCTAAATAATAGCCTTTCAAGCGAACCTGAAGAGGACCGCCTAAAGGCGCACGACGAATGACTTCTAACTCAACCCCAGGGACGATACCCATATCCATCATCCTTCGACGCAACGCTCCTTCACCCTTAATATGCTCTACACATGCCCGTTCACCAGGCTTCAAATCCTCTAAAAAGCGTTCCATCGTCTACCCCTCCTATAAAAATGATAACCATTCTCATTTGAGCTTTAAAAAATAACTGAGAACCTATCTCATTTATAGAATACTCTTCTTTCTTTACCCTGTCAATACGAATTGTTCAACTCGAACTGTTAAAATAAATAATGTTGAATCAATCACTAGATATGTTGGATGAACTTCCTAATCTCTAGTTACATTAAACAAAAACCAAGCGAAAGGATTAACCCTACCGCTTGGTTTTTGTTAACTTCAACGCAGTCTTAATTGAGGCTTAATAACCACCTACCCATCCGTTGGATTTTCAGGACCCGTAAGATGTAATTGATAAAATACTAAATCAAGCCATTGATTAAATTTAAAACCAGCTTTTTTAATCGTTCCGGAATGTTCAAAACCCAACTTTAAATGCATTTTAATACTATTTTCATTAAAAGCATCTATGCCAGCAACTAATGTCGCATAGCCTCTTTCATCCGCAATTCTAATGACTTCTTTTACTAACGCCGTACCTACGCCATGGTTCCTATAGATTGGATGCACGTAGACAGAATGCTCTACCGTATATTTATAGGCCGGCCAAGCTCTAAAAGGCCCAAACGTTGCAAACCCAAGAATAGAATTATTTTCTTCAAAAACAAGTACAGGCAACTCTTCCCTACGCTTATTATGAAACCATACTTTTCTATCCCTTAGGCTCTGAACATCATAGGTGTATATTGCTGTAGTATTTAATATTGCATCATTATAAATTTCCAAAATTCTTTCCAAATCATTTTCCACTGCTTGTCTAATCACACCTTGACCTCCTTAGATTAATGACCACGCAAAGATTTTTGGGGGTCCTTCATTACGATATCAAGAAATATTCACTGCCCCATTTATTAGGATCTTTCGCAATTCCATTTTATCCATGCCTTGTCCTAAGGCTATACTCAAAAATAAGCGCACCTTTTCTGTCGATAAATCGGCTGAAAACCAAGCCCCAACCCGTTCCAGGTCCGCCCCACCGCCCGGATATCCATAGACAGGTGCAGTACGGCCAAATAAGCAGCGTGATGTGATCACCACTGGAACTCCTCCCGCAACTATCTCGGAAATCTCCTGCATAAGAATGGGTGGTATATTTCCGCGCCCAAAGGCCTCAATCACGAAAGCTTGCGTATCGTCCTGAATCATGGTCCGCAAAGTATTTGAAGACATACCCGTATAAACCTTGCAAATCGCGACTTTTGCCAGTTTCTTTGGGATTCCGAGTTTAACAGTCCGTTCAGGTTTACGGTGCCAAATGACCTCCCCTGTGTCGATACTTCCCAAGGCTCCTTTATCACCCGAATTGAAGGCATCAACATGATTCGTATGCAATTTTCGAACATCCCTTGCGGCATGAATTTCTTCATTAAGCGCAATAACAACCCCTCGATCCACTGCCCGAGGGTCGAGGGCAATGAGCATAGCATTCGAAAGGTTGCGCGGTCCATCCGAATCGCTCTCAGAAGCATCTCTTTGGGAAGCAGTCAAAATTATTGGCCGGGGATCATTTATTGAAACATCTAGAAAATAAGCTGTTTCTTCAAGAGTATCGGTACCATGAGTAATGATAACACCTTTTATTGAAGGATCGGAGCAAAAATATTGTTCGACTTTGAGTGCCAAAGTTCTCATCATTGTTGGATCCATATTACAACTTGCAACATTGCTGAAATCACAAATTTCCCAATCCGCTTGTTTAGAAAGTCCAGGAAGGCTGTCGAGTAGCTCATAGCCGCTAACAGCTGGAACAACTTTCCCAGTATCATCTTTACGCATTGCAATAGTTCCACCTGTTGCTATTAGTAGTACTTTTTCCAATGCTACCCCTCCCTCAATGAATGGATTCCTAAGTCTTTTAGAGTTCGCTGGAGCCTTGCAGCATGATGCACCTTCGCAATTTTCTCACCGTACCAATAACAGTCCAAAATATCAGCATCCTTTACAATTTCCTCAAGCTCACTACCAACCTGATCCTTCTTAGAATGATTTATCACCGCTTGAACAATCTGTTCTCGGGTATCGTCATCCATGGTTCCCTCCATTAGGAAACGACGAACTGGTTCCTCTCCTTTAGGTGCATGATCATTCTGTCGACCAGATACCCAGCGACCCATATCATGTAAAGCACAAGTTATAGCCGCCAGTTCCGTGTCAACACCACGCATTTCCGCCAACATCCGACCAATCTGAGCACAACTTGTGGCATGAATTCTCTCCCATATTAGTGGATAATCACGCTCGATGGTGTTCTCCTCCAAGCAATCCATGTAAGCATAAATTCTTTGTAGGTCATGAATGAAATTCCACTTCATCATCGATCCCCCACTTACCTTATTTTACTATATTTAAAAAGGAAAATTTATTCTCTTCCTCCTCATATCTTATCTTAGGAATATGCAACAAGAGGAGGAGGAAGTCTATTTGAATTCAAATTGGACACCAGCAGCACGACGGATTATTGACAAGCGATTATGGGTACTCGGTTATATTTCCGAAGATTTTCAAGGGGATATGCGCGCGATTGGTTCGTTGCGACAACATGGCTCATACATTGATGCTTATGCTGATTTTGCCTATCAGCTTCAACCTACTGGACAGTTCACAGGTCAAGCTAATGAGTTCGCGCTTCGAGAGGCCCAAGGACAAGGCATCGCTCCCCTCATTCTCTTTCATAATTATAATGGGAAAATTTTTGATCCTCTACCTTTACGATCTGTATTATCTTCCTCGGTTTTGCAAAGAGATTGCGTTCATCAAATTCTAAATTTAATTCCAGCTACTTCAGCAGGTGTGCATATTGATTTTGAAGGGGTAGAAGCCCCTTACCGCATTCCTTTTCTAACTTTTCTAGAATCTTTAAGGGAAAGTTTACACGAACGAGGCCTAGTTTTAACGATTGCCATCCCAGCAAAACGTACAGAGTGGGAAGCACCAGGCTATGACTTTGCAAGTATTGGGCGGTTATGCGATGCCATAACTCTGATGACCTATGATGAACATTATTCAGGTGGTTCACCCGGTCCAATCGCTAGTCTGCCTTGGATGACTGAATCACTGGATTATGCCATTCGCTATATCCCCAATGAAAAGTTATTATTGGGCATTCCCGTCTATGGTTACGATTGGTCCGACGAGCAAACACAAATGATTCCTATGCGTGCCATAAAAGAGTTGGTCGAACGTACCAATGCACGCATTCAATGGTCAGATCCTGCTGTAGAACCTTATTTTTATTACTGGCAAGGGCGCCTTAAACATAGCGTATGGTATGAGAATGAACTTTCCGCAAAAATCCGTCTTGGTTTTGTCAAAAGCTATCGGTTAAGAGGGATTGCTATCTGGCGTCTTGGGTACGAAACAGGCCGTTTTTGGAAAGGAGTGGCGATTAAGCTCAAAAGATAATCATTAATAGAGCATATTTTTGAGAGGCTCGTTAAAATTATAGAAGCGTATGATTATGCAGAAAGACTTCCTCATTTTCTGCCTAATTATACGCTCTTTTAAAAGCAAGTACCACCTAATCCGATATAATCAACATATAATCAAATATCTACTTGTTCTTTATTCGTATAACCTATATTATTGAATTTATTAATAAATTTTAAGGAGATGAAAAAACTATGTATGAACTTAAAAATCACACAGAAATTGTTGTGCGTCAGGCAATAAAGGATTATTTTCGTCAAAACAAAACATGTTGCTCCTGTGAACGCTGTCAGGCGGATATTATGGCCTTAGCACTAAATCGCTTACCTCCCCGTTATTATGTTTCTTTACGAGGCGAGATCTTGACACGTAATGAATCCCATGCGCTTCCAGACCAAGCCCGTGTAATGGCAGATGTTGTCCGTGCAGCCCAACAAGTCGGTGCCGCTCCCTCTCACCAAATGCCTGACCAAACCTAAGATGAATTTACGCTAAGCTTGGGTTTATCGCAATAATCGCAATGAGTGCAGCAACAACGAATAACACCAACACTCGAAAAGGAGTGTTGATGACTATTTGTATGCGTACCGGAGTGTATTCAATGCCAACCCTACTCATATAAGATTCCTCCTCGCTCCCCTTCTAGTATATGACAATATCCGGTTCACAGTGAAGCGACGAGTAATTACGATATAAAATGTTTGGTACGTCCGAAAAATGCATTTAAGCAAGAACACTTATATAGAAATGAGGAAAAAACGTGCTCCAGCCTGAGGAACTTCTCCGTTTTTCTTTGTTTTCATCCTTAACAGCTGATGATGTCACTCCCCTTCTTCCCCATCTCAATGAACGTCATTACCGTCGGGGACAATTGTTATTTGTTGAAGGTGAGATCGGTTCATCCGTATACTTTGTCCTTTCCGGCCAAGTAAAACTTAGCAAATCAACTTCGGAAGGTGTAGAACAGATTCTCGATTGGTGCGGCCCCTATGATTGTTTCGCCGAAATTCTTCTTCTAGAAGATGGCCCATACCCAGCTACAGCGGAGGTTCTGCAAGATAGTACTCTCTTAGTACTACATAATGATGTGATGCCCCGCATTCTCGAGGCTAACCCTACGCTCTCCATGGCCTTGATACGAACCTTAAGTATGCGTTTAAGGCTTGCTCAAGAGTTTATACGAATTTTGACGAACCGTTCAACTGCTGGAGTTCTTGCTGCTCTTTTTCTGCGGTTGGCAAAACCTGCTGCGAAACCTGGGCAACCTATTTATATCGATGCATCACTCACACATCGAGATCTGGCCAGCATGATCGGAACCTCCCGCGAATGTGTCAATCGTGCTATTAATGGTTGGAAAAAATCAGGGGTTTTAAAACTGGTGGATGATCGATTAGAAATTATCAATCCGTACGAATTGGCTGAATGGCCTTAATTAAAACCCGTGATATTCGAGCTTTCAGGCCTTTCCAGTTGATTAACTAGATGCCAACATTCTTCCCAACTTATGTTTAACTGACGGCGCCAGAAAATCATTGCAGCTCGTGTCTTTTCACTGACACGTTCTGTGAATACGCTTTGGTTTGGCATTTTTCCGCCCCACGCTTTTACCCATTCTTGATAACATTGAATTAGTTCTTTCGATTGGCTCTTTAAAAAACGCATTGTATAAATACTTGTAAGCCAGTGGATAACTTCGTCTTCCACTCCTCGAGCATAAACTCGTCCATCCAAGTCTGCTCCTGCAATCAAAAGAAGTAAAAATAGAAAATGAATGCGCACAACTTGCCGTAAAGACTCGGGGTTAATTTGGGCAATTTCCGCAAATCGCCCTAACGGCTTGAGAAATAATTTAACACTGGGATCTCGATACGAACATATTCCGAACGCGGCTAGAGGAATCGGGAAAACATCATCCATACCACACTCATGTAACTGATCAACCAAGTCTCGTTCAGCCTGAACCAAACGTTGTTCCCTTATTAAAAGTTGTTCAGTTGTCTCTTTTAAAAAGGATTCCGCTTCTTCTGGTCGATCTGGAAGCGAATCAGCCCATTCACGTAACCGTGAGCGCCGTGGCATGAGAATATCAATTAGAGACCCTGTTTCATGTTGCAGTTGTTTAAATCCCTGACGCACTCGATCAGGGTCTCGATATAATCCTCTCATTAACGTTTCAGCCGCACGGGGAATTTCCATGGATTCCTCAAACCGTACGACAGCTTCGCCGTTTCGCTCCGGAAACTTGAGTCCCATGGCTTGCTCTATCTCTAATCGCAATGAAGACACCACCAATCCCCCCTAGCCTTGTCTCTTGTTTCATCATATGGGACCTGTGGATCTTTCAGACCAACTACCTCACAAAGTTGACCATTATTCAGCCTTTTGTTAAAATAAGTAAAATGACATCAGAAACGAGCTGACCGACATGTCTAAGCGCACCTATCAAGGATTTACACTCGACCTTTTTCAAGAAGAGGCACTCGATGCCATTGACGCTGGGAAATCTGTCGTTGTTGCAGCTCCCACAGGAACTGGCAAGACACTTGTCGCAGATTATTTAATTGAAAAAGCAATGACTGAACACCTCAAAGTGATCTATACAGCACCCATTAAAGCTCTTAGCAATCAAAAGTTCAGAGACTTTAAAGCTCAGTTTGGTGAAGAAGCAGTCGGGATCATGACAGGAGATGTTGTCCTAAATCCTACAGCTCCCTTGCTCATTATGACAACGGAAGTCTTTCGCAATCAAGTTATTACGGAAGATCCTAATCTAGAGTTTGTATCTCACATTGTTTTTGACGAGATTCACTGGCTAAACGACGAAGAACGTGGCACCGTTTGGGAAGAGTCCATTATTCTTGCGCCACCTAAGATGAAAATCCTTGGCTTAAGTGCTACCATCGCCAATGCCCGCCATTTAGTCGATTGGATAGAATCCATTCGGCATGAGGATGTTGCCCTTATCGAAGAACATAACCGGGTTGTCCCTTTAGAATACTTTTACTATACCAAAGATACAGGCCTTGTCAGTTATGAAGAGCTATGGCGGTATTATCGTCGAAAACTAAAGGACCGTAACAATGATGAAAACCCCTTTGGCCCAACTAGTCACCTAGACCTTATTCGCACAATTCAACGTGACCATCTTCCGGCACTCTTTTTTGTATTCAGCCGAAAACAATGTGCCTTAAAAGCTATAGAACTAGCGATGATCGCTAATTATTTAAGAACTCCCGAGCGCCAAATTGTTGAACAAAAGTTCCTTCAACAATTTGGACCAGAAACCGAATGGTCATCTTCAACTCGTCAACTAAAGCGTTTGTGTTCTAAAGGGATCGCATATCATCATGCTGGTTTACTCCCCGCTCAAAAAGTCATCGTTGAGGAACTCTTCTTGGAACGACTGATTCATGTTCTGTACTGTACAGAAACATTTAGTGTAGGGATAAATTATCCGGTCAAATCCGTTTGTTTTGATTCACTTAATAAATACGATGGACGTAATTTTCGTCCATTAGCCAACCATGAATTTTTTCAAATGTCGGGTCGCGCTGGACGACGCGGTCTTGATAAAAAAGGCTATTCATTTGCTATTGTTGACTTGTCCTATATGGAAAAGAGCCCCCCACCGAAATTCCAATTGAATCGTCTTGAACCACTCACCAGCCAATTTAGGTTAACCTACAATACAGTGTTAAATCTTACTGCAACGTTAACCCAAACACAAATAGAAACTTATTTTCAAAAAAGCTTTGCATCCTTTAGTTACCGACTGAGTTATGATCATCTTCACCACGAATTAGATCAAATCCAACAACAACTTAACGATGCACAACATCTACTCTGCGAAGAAGTAGGATCGTTCAAATGTCCATTAAAACACCATCCCAAGCGAAAAGAATTAGAACGGCTGCGGAGGACTTATAAGTCCTTGGGTCCCCGCAAGCAAAACCGCGTATACGGACGAGAAATGGCCCGTAAAATACGCGCTTGGGAAAAGTTATTATCCCAAACACCCAAAACATGCCCCTCACAGCACCAAGATAACTGCAGAGATCAAAGCAAAGCCTACCTAACGCTTAAACAGCAACAGCAAGATCTTCAAGCTTCCTTAGGCGACCTTCCTGACGAAAATGCCTTTCTCCTTGAATTTGAATATAAAAAAAATCACCTCCGCCAAATAGGATATTTGCGTGATGATGAACTATTACCCCGTGGAACTTGTGCCAGTCGCATTTATGTTCAGGAACTCCTTGTTACAGAACTAATTTACTCAGATGTTTTTCAGCAAATCGATGACGATCAACTCAATGCCTTACTTTCCTGCATTGACTTCGAAGCAAGAAAAAATGATGTATTTCAACGCGCATCGGTGTTTGATTCCACACCCGTTAAAGAAATTGCAGACTATATCCAAAGCATTTGTGGACAGGACACTGTGAGATACGATCCACGTGTTGCAGGAATCACTTATGCCTGGAGTCAAGGATCAACCTTCGTTGAGGTACAGGCGCTATGTAATCTTGATGAAGGAGATATCATTAGTGTTTTTAGACGAACCATTGATCTGATGCGTCAGATGAGGGAGGCCATAGTCGATTCTGACCTGCGAACCCGTCTAAAGACATGCATGCAAAAACTAGACAGAGATGAAGCTGCGATAATCGAACTATAAATAATCGACATGCGTGGCGAACGAACAAAGGGAAAAGCTCCACAGAGCCTTTCCCTTTAGGTTTTTTCACATTTTAAATAGTTGATTACTAAACAAAGTAGATAAACCCAATCATCCTTATCAAAAGCTAAACAGCCAAACGTACCCCATTAATAATATTAGGTTAAGGATCTTTTATCCAGGGAAATACCATAATGTTTGAGAACATAGTTACGAAAATTCTCCACACATTGACAAGGCTCGGTATGATCGCAGAAACCAACTTCAAGTTTGCCAATTAAATGGTGATGCAATATATATACATTAACGTGTAAATGATTCACTCGCTCGTTTACTTCTAAGTAATGGCGCATTACAAAAAAGAATAGACCGAGGATAACTAAACTCATTATCATCCAGATCCTTGGCAAGAACAAAGGAGTAAATAAACAGGATAGCCCTAAGCACAAAGCAATCTGCATCCAAATCAGTTCTTTAAGTTTGGCCGTTTTCCACTCTTGATACCGGCCAAGAAACTCATAGAATAACTCAGCCATGCGCACTGATGGAAACGGCGGATTCGGAGTGCCTACCACTTCACTAAGTGCAAACTGGCCTTGTACCCCCACGTTTATCCTCCCTTTCTGAGAATTATAATGTTCCTGATTTAATTAAACGAAGGAGTTCTTCCAGCTGGCCTCCATAATCTGTTAACGTCTCAGATTTGTTAATTCCCACCAAAAATGTCTTCATTCCTAATTCTCTACAGATGAGATCTTCGGAATGCTCACTGACTAACAGACAATTTTCCGTTTTTACTCCTAGGCCTTCGGCAATTTCTCGGAAGAACTCCAGCTGAGGTTTACAATAATGAAAGTTATCCAAAGCAGGAATGACTTTAAAGTGGTCCGGGATAAGTCCTGACCAGCGAACTTGTTCTTGCATGGCAACTAAGGGCATTAATGGATCCGATGCAACTGCGGTTAAAAATCCCTGTTGAATGGCGGTTTCTACTACCTTTACCCCTTGTGGAACAGCTCGAACTAGACATCGCAAAGCAGGAAAATCGGATTCATAAAATGCCTCGAATATAGGTCGTAGTGTTTGGTATGACTGACCTGTAGCTTTACTAAAATCATCATAGAATGTTTGCATATTAGTTTGCCCATGCTTAGGATGATTCTTGATAGTTTCCATGGATCTAAGATAGTACTTAGAAAACTTTTCGCTTGAAAAAAAATGCACAAATCGAGGTGCTAAAATTCCAAGATAATTACGCATAAATTCTATTGAATCAACGTTTGTTAATGTTCCATTTATATCAAATAGAATAGCTTGAATCACGTTCGTGTCCTCCTATTTGAGGTATCAAACTCAAGAATTAACTATCGTTTTGCGTTCAACGTTATATATTATTCTCGTTCTATACACAAATTCCTCCCGTTCGTAAAGATTGTTCTTCTTAATTAGAGTTAGGTCATAAAAAGAACCCCATGGGTTAATCCCTTGGGGCTTTTCTAGAGCTCAAGTTATTGCAACGACCACTCTGTTTTTTAGAGGTGCAAACCTGAGACTTCCCTTCCCTAATGTTCTGCAGTCACATTGGGAAAGTCCAACTTCACCCTTTTCCTTCAATGCGATTTCGCTCGCTTTCGAGGCAACAAAATGCCTAATAGTTATAACGAAAAAAGGTGTCTGATCCTTCTTACTTACTTCTATCTAGCTTTTCAAAAATCCTTGGAAATAAAATGTAATTTTACCCCTAATATTGTAGGATAACTCCTGCTAATTCTATTTTTTTTGTGCATTTACTCGTTTCTCTAGTAGTAGCTCCGCAGTGTGCATCACTTTGATTTTTGGATTTCGCTTGTCTAAACCGCCTGAGATTTGCATTAAGCATCCAGGGCAATCAACAGCGACTACATCTGCACCCGTCTCTTCAATATTATTTAGTTTACGTTCCAAAATTGGGCCTGACAACTCAGGGAATTTTATCGAGTAAGATCCTGCGAAACCACAGCATCGATCAGATTCCTTCATCTCGATGAGTTGCACGCCTGTTATGTCAGTTAAGAGCTTACGTGGTTCAGCGTAAACCCCCATTTTTCGTTTCAAGTGACATGAATCGTGATACGTTACACTAAGAGGGATGCCATCTCCATTAAAAGGTAATCCTCCTAAGTCAGATAACAATTTAGAAAAATCTCTAGACTTACGACTCAAATCCTCAGCACGAACATACAACACCGGATCATCTTGAAGAAGATCTTTGAAACTGTCAATTAGAGCATGGGTACAGGTTGGACAGGCGGAGACAACATAATCGACTTTTTCCGCCTCCAACGCTTCGATATTCATAATAGCACACTTACGAGCATTTTTGCGATCACCCATATATGTAGCTGGAGCACCGCAACAGGTTTGGCCCTCAGGAAATACGACCTTATACCCTTTTTCATTCAAGGCGGAAATAACACCTTCGCCGATCTTAGGATAGACAAAATCGATCAGACAGCCTGAATAGAATGCAATCGTGCCCTTCAGGTTCTTAACCTCTTGCTTAATGTTCTTAAACATATCTCGGAAAGGAACTTCTGCAACAGCTGGTAAACTTTTCTTATCCGTCAGGCCAGAAAGAAACATCGGTAAATGACGAATGACAGGCTGCCCTTTAGTAAAAGGTCTTTGTGCCACAGACGCAATTCGAAGTAGTGAGTGAAATAGTTTCCGGTTAGAAACTATATCCAAGGCAAATTTTTGGGTAAAAGGTAAACCTTCTCTCTCACCCATGCGGTTTCTCATTTCCAGTATCATCTCTGGAATATCTAATTTTCCAGGACATACCTCAGAGCATTTCCCACATTGAAGACACAGATTTTGCGGATTTTGAGCATCTTTTTCAGAATTGAGAAAATTAGTTAAAATCGTTCCAATTCCACCTGTGTAAATATGTCCATAGACATGCCCGCCCACGAGTTGAAAAGCGGGACAAACATTTAGACAAGATGCGCACCGAATACACTGAAACGTCTTCTTGAATTTGTCATCGCTGTACATTTTACGCCGACCATTGTCCATTAGAATGATATGGAATTCCTTATCCTTAATCGTACCATCTGCAAGGTAAACTGGTGTAGAACCCGTTACCATACTTACATAACTGGTAATCTGTTGTCCTGTCGCACTTCTCGGGAGTGCCTGAAGAATATGTGTAGCATCCTCAAATTTCGGCACTAGTTTTTCGATTCCTACTAAATAAACATGTACAGGAGGTAGGGTAGATGTCAGACGGGCATTGCCCTCGTTAGTTAACATAATTAAAGTACCAGTCTCCGCGACAGCCATATTGGCACCAGAAATCCCCATATCAGCCTCTAAAAACTTTTTGCGAAGTTCAACCCTTGCTGTTTTCACAAGTTCCGAGATTTCAGGTTCGTTTAACCGGTTTAAGTGGTTGGTAAAGGTATCCGCAACCTCTTCTTTCGTCATATGGATTGCCGGCATAACCATGTGAGAAGGATGCTGTCCGGCGAGCTGTACTATCCATTCTCCCAAGTCCGTTTCCTGTACATCCATGCCTTCAGCAAGCAACGTTTTATTAAGCAAAATCTCCTCTGTAGCCATCGATTTGGACTTCACAATCCGTTTGACGCCTAACCTTTTAGCGAGTTCAAGAATATACTTTTTCGCATCCTCACCTGTAGTAGCTCGGTAAACCTTAGCACCTCTTGCCGATGCTTCTTTTTCAAATTGATTTAGCATATCATCCAAATGGCTTGCAGCATAGGATTTAACTTCAGCAATATTCTCACGAATCAAATTGAAATTATAACCCTCATACGCTTTTTCGCGGGCTATAGAATAGGCATCTCCAAAACGCCCTAGAGCCCCACGGAGCACGTTATTGCCCAGAGCCTCACCAATTTTATGTTTAAATTGATTGTCAGCCATCTATGCCACCCCTTCTACTACTTCATCGACAAAAATGACCACGAGTTGCTTCGGTCCGTGAACCCCAATAGTCAAAACACGCTCAATGTCCGAAGTTCTACTTGGTCCTGTGATGAATCCAACAAATCCAGGAATTTGCGGAAGGCGATGGATTGTTGCCATAGTTTCCATTAATGTAGGTATGAGGTTATTAGTTGTAACTAGTGCCACATGAATAGGTACAAGTGTAGAACACAAGCGCTGATTAACATTGGCATCTGCATCTGCTTGAACTAGAGTTCCAAGTTCAGCAATTGCATAGCTCACAAGTGTAATTCCGGCCTGGGCATCTGGTGTTACTTCACGAAAACGATCTGTTGATACAGAAATGCCTGCCCCTTTTAATTGTTCTATAAAATTCCCTTCTTGTGAAAGCGACGAATTCAAGAGGGCAACTGTTCGAACTCCTTTTCCTTGGAGCACCTCGCAAACAAGTTTTCCCGCTTCTTTTGAAGTCTTAGTTCGATAACATTCACCAGAGACTGCTTCCAATTTATTTTTAAACCTCTCATATAATTCCGTTAATTCCGTGATTTCCTCGTTTCCCACATAACTTCCTCCTCTTTTGCTCTAACTTGAAAGCTTCGATTTGCTTCTTTGTTTATGGTCTGACCATCATGCCGTCTAATGATTTGATTTTAGAATAGATTAAGGAAAATTACAATATCTTTAATTGTCGAAATCTTAAAATTCAATCTTACTTTTGAGGATTGTATTTTTTCAACGTTTTGGGAAATCTAAAATCCGAAAAATCCACAAGGGGGGAAATTGATATGCCTGAACGGGATGCACCTGATGAATTAAGGGTGATAGCGGGCGAAGGTAGATCGTAATTTTCATTTAAATTAATTAATCTCCTATAAATTACACATTGATTTTCGACAAAATTTGCGTTAATGTATAAATAAGTAAAGTCTAGTAGGTAGTTTCAACGCTAGGCCTTGCGCATAAGGGGATTTCCGGACGCGGAAATCCCCCCAAATTTAATGTTCATTTTGTAAGGCAAGGTGAAAAGGCTTGCAATTTAAATTTATTCGATTATAATTAAGTATTGTTGGGGGTATAGCTCAGCTGGGAGAGCGCTAGATTCGCATTTTAGAGGCCAGCGGTTCGATTCCGCTTACCTCCACCATTAATTAATGAATTACAAAGGAGTTACGTCGATCATAGACGTAACTCCTTCTTGATTTGCCCAATTATACATCCTCAACGAATAAATGTTCTAAATCTCATCGTTCCTTAGTAACATTAACGGGGGGATGGAATGCAACAAGTACAATACGATGTAGAAATACTTTATGTGCAAAAAGTTTACTACTTTTTGTTTTTAGCGACGTTTTCAATATTTGCATCCGCGATCGCACTTTGGCGGTTTGGTAGGAAGGGTGGTCTTTTAGTACTTGGAGTCGGTTTGTGCCTGTCCTATATCGCTATGCTTAGAAAAAGAAGCTTTGATCCACCAGAACAAAAAAAAACCGCAAGACTAATGGCCCGTTCAATTTCCCAAGATACGAATCCATTGGCGATTGCCCGATTTGCAAGTCAACTCTATTACTATTTTCATAAACCCGCCCAAGCAATATCCCTACTAGAAAAATTCCTACCTAGTCATGACCCCTTACTCTGTACGACACTTGGAGATATCCTTCTTAAAGAAGGCAAGGCGAACCGAGCACTCTATATATTACGGGAAAACCCACATTCTTTCGTCGACCCTCTTCTACTTTCAACACAGGGCCATGTTCTCAAACAAATCGAAAAAATCCCTGAAGCCGTGCATATGTTTGAACGAAGTTTGTATCTTGCAAAACAAAAGGGATTTCCTAATAATGGCTCACACTGGGTTACACAAAAACTTCTTACATTAAGTTATATGGCTACTATTCATCACACACTAGCCGAATGCTATGTTATTCTAGAAAATTTCCCCGAAGCCAAACGCCATTGTAGAGCCGGAAATTGGCTACTTTTTGACCTTTCATTATGGCATGACTGTTCTTCAGTATTGTGCTGTACCGCAAAAAACTACAAGAAATCTTAGTGGTTCAGCATTCTTTTCCTTTTTTGTCCTAGGTTTAATTCCCTATTCCAACAGCTTTTTTAAGGGTTATTCTTTATAATAAGGATAATACCAATACATTAGTGCAAAATTCAACAAATCTAAACGTTAGTTCTCGATTGGAGGGTGGAAAATGCTGTCAACCCATGGTGAAGAGATTCTGGGATTTATTCGTGATTTTGAAACGTCCTCACGTGAATATCTCCTTTCCAAAGGCCTAAGTGAATACGAGATGACCAACGCCTATCTTGACTTGCAATGGAATTTCCTCCATACGATTCTTAAACAACATGCAATAAGAAATCGCAAAACGTCTCCGCACTTTTTCGTGCGTTCAAAAAAACAAGCTATTTAAATAACCCCCAATTATCTTACTCTCTCGTTTTCTAAGGTAAGTGATTGGGGGTTATTTTACTATCTAAAAAA
>JAUZPJ010000060.1 GCA_030706025.1 Bacillota bacterium
CGACCGTGACCTCTCATATCTGGTTCAAGAAGCCTGATCGCTATCGGACAGACGGGGACAGTGCGGCAACAGGTCCCATAACGGTAATTATGAAAGATGGAATAATGCTGAGTTGGCTTGCCGATAAGCGCCAAGCCAGAAAACTCATCTTAAGCCAGGAATATAGAGAACGTGGCAACTTTAGTTTCCCGGACAGCCTCAAGGCGATGGCCGAGAATAAATCCAGCCGGATCTTAGGTACGGAATACCTGCAAGGCCGGCCGGTTCTTCATGTACAATTCAGCGAACAAGTTCCCGGGATGGGGGAAATGAATACTCATCACTGGATGGACAAAGAAACCTGGATGCCAATACGAACGGAATATTATAATGTCAAAGGAGAGCTGGTAAACCGCCGGGAAGTGAGGGAGCTTCGCCTCAATCAGGGATTGCCTGATTCCCTGTTTGAACTGGATCTTCCTGAAGGGGTAACCCTTGAGGAGGAAAACAGTCAAGTCGTCAATCTTCCTCAGGATATAACGCTGACTGAGGCAGCAGAGCGTTTCGATCAAGCGCCATATATTTTGGCTGGTCAGAATTATAAGATCAAACACCAATGGGTTGAAGTAAAAGAGGGTAAAGGTGCTCTGCTCAGTATATATTCCGTCCTCGGTGAGCAAAACCCGTTGTTGATTGTCACACAAGGGCCTGTGCCGCATACCAATCTGCCTCCAAATGCAAGCACGGAACCCGTAGAACTTGAGTTTGACGGCAGGAAAGCAACAGGAGGACTCATCAAGATCGAATTGGCGGGTGTCAAATACATGCTCGATTGGCAGGACAATGGTTACTATTATTCCTGCGGCGGGCAGCTCGAAAAGGATGAATTGCTCAAAATCCCCGGAAAATTGACCCAGGCAGAATAAAAATTAGTTGATAATAAGATAGCAGGTCTCGCATTTTCACGAGACCTGATTTTATTTTAATGAATTGATTTTATTACACCGCTGGATTAACGTTCGCTCCAGAGCCATTTGCTCCATGAGCTTAGATAACCCATCCTTTTTGATTGTTATGAGTAATACCCCAAGCCTCTTATAAATTGTTGAAGTAGTGACCCTGTTCGAGATCAGCGATTAGCCCGGGTTGTATAGGCCGCCACCCCAAGAGTTCCTGAGTCAATACGCTTGACCTTGGGATGTCGAGCGCAGCAATAGCGCCAAGAAAGCCGAAGTGAGCCTCTGCCTCTTCGTGTGAAATACTGACCACCGGCAGATTCAGGTGGCGGCCGATGACACCAGCGATGTCACGGAATGGTATTCCTTCGTCACCCACTCCGTCCAGCCGTGACCCCGCCGGAGCGGCTTCCAGCGCTAAGCGGAACAGACGAGCCGCATCGAGCCGATGTATAGCCGGCCAGCGGTTGGACCCGTCCCCAATGTAAGCAGAGATGCCCTTGTCGCGGGCGATGTTAATCAATTTTGGCACAAAGCCTTTATCCCCTTTGCCGTGCACGGACGGCGCAAGCGACACAATCGATGTTCTCACTCCACGCTTTGCCAGCCCAATTGTCACGTTATCCGATGCCATCCCGTTTGCGTGAGCAGTGGTCACGAACGGTTTGTCGGAGCCTTCAAGTGCCGTCCCAATTGTCTCGACGGCGAGTAGATCGGTTGCGAGCGAGCCAGCGAAGTTCGAGAAGTCGTGCTTAAACGCTAGGTGGATAACACCGTCCGCAGCGGCGACACCGCTACGTAGACTGTCGAGGTCGTCAAGATCACCTCGGTACACTTCGCTCCCTGCTTCCTTTAGTTTCGCTGCACCATTGTCAGAGCGGGTAAGTCCGACGACTATATGACCGGCATCGATAAGTTCGCGGACGACAGCGGTACCAATGTAGCCGGTCGCTCCAGTGACAAAAATACGCATAATGATATCCCCCTTAACTTGTTGACTTGTATTATTCCTTGAATAATTTTATTCTAAACTATAAAGTTAACTCTAAGGCAAGTCATATGAGGAGAGATATACATGAAAATTAATGAATTAGCTGAAAAGACAGGTTTAACAGCTTACACAATTCGATTTTACGAAAAGGAAGGTTTGTTGGACAGTCGGCATGTCAAAAGAGAGGAAAATAACTATCGTAACTATTCAGACGAGGCACTTGAACGGCTGAAACTCGTAAAGAAGTTTCAAGGGGTGGGTTGTTCGCTCACCGAACTGAAAGAAATCTTGCAGGACCATGATACAAATACGCGTACCCATCTACAAGTCATTGAATGGATTCGCCAAAAAATTAGTGAAATAGAAGGCAAAAAGGACGAATTGGATCAAATTCTTGGAACTCTTAACTGGATGTTGGAATACAGAATTGCATTGATGAGTGAACCAGAAAAGGTGGGAGGACAAAGAATGATAATTAGAAAATTCGAGCATACCGATACTGAAGAAATAATTGAAATCTGGTACAACGTAAGTGTAGTAGCCCACTCCTTTATTCCCAGGGAAATGTGGGAATCACACAAGGGTGAGTTAAGAAATAAGTATCTACCAATAGCAGAGACATGGGTTGCCGAGGAAAGCGGTGATTTGATTGGCTTTATATCATTAATTGGAAATTATATTGGAGCATTATTTGTTACACCAACAAAGCAAGGAAAAGGAGTCGGTACTAAACTAATCGAACAGGTAAAACGAGAAAAGGAACAATTAAACGTTGGTGTTTACAGTAAGAATATTGATGCGAGAAGATTCTATATCAAAAACGGATTTACATATCTAAGCGATGAAGTTCAGCCGGAAACAGGGGAAATAGTTATAAATATGATATTAAACTAAGGAAAACCGGCCACTTCGGCTAATAGCTAACAGCTAACAGCGAATTCCTCAATCTCGCAGGATAGATGTCATTCCTATCGGAAGCGGGAAGATGGGGGATGAAGGATGGGTTGTATGGGGAGTCTCTCATATAGAAGTTGACTGAAAATTAATACGACTATATAATATAGTTGTCAAGACAACTGGAGTGATGATATATGGAATTTAAATTGAACGATTCATTGGGATTTATTTTGAATAAGACTAACACAAAACTTAAGAATAAATTATTTCAACGATTCAACGAGTATAATGTTACACCAGAACAATGGTCTGTACTTAACTGTTTATGGTCACAAGAAGGCATTACCCCTAAAGAGTTGGCAGATCTCATCTATAAAGATAAACCCAATACTAATCGCATTCTTGAAAAGTTAGAAACGAAAGAATTAATTAACCGAAAGCCTCATCCAATTGATAAAAGAGCTTATCAAATCTTTTTGACCAATCGTGGCTGGGCGTTAAAGGAAGAATTAGTTCCTATAGCTATAGATTTACTAGAGGAAGCTACATTAGGAATAGAAAAACACAAAGTCGAAGAAATGATTAAACTTCTAAACCAAGTATTTAATAATATTAAGTAGCTATTTTTATCATTATAGTTGTTATGACAACTTTAATGATATTTCTTTAGGTTAAAAGAATCAAATCGAATATACAAGGAGGCGAATACAGAAAATAGTTCATAAATAATTAAGCTTACTCTTATCAACCGATGGCTGTTTTGCCTAGCAATCGAACCTGAGTTACATAACATAATGATAATAATTGGAAATAAGTAATGAGGAGTGTTAGAATGAAAAGTAAGATTGCAGATTCCATAAAACTTAAATCCCAACCCGTTGCTGTATTCCGTACTGATGTCAAACCTGAGGGGGCTATACAGTTTAAAGAAGGGAAATGGGGCTGCGTGATTTCAATGTTAAATGCTGCTTCAAAGGGTCGTGTCACTGTTTTTGATGAGAAAACGACCACATGTACCGGTGGTAAAGTCGGGCTTGGTTTTAACCGATTTCAATTGGGATTTATTGAATATTTTTTGTCTACCGGCGGTGTAGGGGGTAGAGAAGGAGAATTTTATAAGAAAAGTCCTGAACTAGCAGCAAAATTCGCTACTGGGTTACCTGAGGTTGCCAATAAAACTTATATTGTATTTAAACCCATAACCGAAATGGCTGAGGACGAAACGCCGGAAATCATTATCTTTTTAGTCAATGCAGATCAAATATCTGCACTAGTACAGTTTGCGAATTATGATAAGTCAACCCAAGATAATGTTAAAATAGAGTTTGGTGCTGGTTGTCATCAATCCGTACTCTATGCTCTAGAACAAGTTGATATTGATAGTTCAAAGTGCTTTGTGGGCTTAACCGACCCCTCAGCGCGCAAATTTATCGACAAAGACATCCTTTCCTTCACCATTCCTTATAAACGTTTCTTAGAAATGGAAGAGCAAGTGGATGAGAGCTTTTTGACCAAAGAAACGTGGTTATCAATTGCGTCACGGATTAATTAGCATCGCTTGTAATAAGTTCTATTTTGTAGCTAAAGATGAATTCAAATTAACTGTTTAATGAGGAGGCTAATTCATGACGAATTTAGACCAAGCGATTTTAAACCGGCGTTCTATCCGACAATTTTCGGATGTAATTCCTTCTAAAGACATACTTGAATCGGTGATTGATGCCGGAAGACTTGCCCCATTCGCTGCGGCAAGTAGTTCAAACAAATATGCAAGAAGGTTCATCGTTGTATCTCGTAGTAATCCGATACTTATGGAATTAGCGGAGATTGTTAAGAAGTATGCCCAGAGGGGCTTTGAAGAATTATCGAAGCAAATAGAAGTAGTCCCCGAGTTGGGAATAAAAGCCAAGACCTTTTTAGGAAGGTTAGAAATGACTATGAAGAAAGGACCGTCAGGAATTGGTTCAGCACCATATTATATAGTTGTTGCTGAGCCTAAAGGGATACCGGATGCTCAAATGCAGTCTATTGCTCATTGCATGCAAAACATGTGGCTTAAGGCTACAGATCTAGGATTAGGATTTCAACTTGTGTCAATTACCGGACAGATGGGTGACAACCCAGATTTCTGTGAACTTATTAATCTACCCGTCGGTGTATATAAAATTGATGGTTGTGCGATAGGTTATCCCGCATCTGAACTGCCACCGAAATTGGAATATCCAAGTATTTCTGAAACCACAACTTGGTTTCTATAATGGCTTAGTGAATAATAACTAGCTATTGGATTTGTTATCTATTTTGGATATGGCATCTGACACAGTGAGCTTGCAAAACAAGGTAAAAACTAAAACCAATATTTACGACTTAACTCTTCTAGAAGTGTTATCCTTAGTGGAGACCACACCTATTCATGCAGCAAGCGAGGTACTTTATGCTAATTGCGAAAGTACCTCGCTTGTCCACTTTATTTTCTAATCGAGACCAGACCGCAGCAAGTACTTTGATAGCCGTTTGGCCAAAGCCAATACCGAAAGCCCTTCTCCAAAGCACAGATGTCCCGACCCTGAAAAGACCATAGTAATCCATTTATCGAGAAATGTTTAAAAGTTGGGGGATAGTCACAAAGCTGTATCCCTGTGTTTTAAGCACAGATATCATGTTAGTCAGAGCGATAACTGTATTATCCAGTCTCTCATTTTTTCCACCTGCACAATGCTGCAATATAATGCCACCAGGTCTAAATTCTTTGTAAAAATAACTCATGATTGTTTCTGGAGGTGTTCCCGCCCAATCTCGAGTATCAACTGACCAGTCAATTATTTTAAAGCCCATAGAAGAAATTAGCTGGACATCATTACTCGATGCAGCTCCATATGGGGGACGAAAAATCTGGGGATGATACCCAAGTATAGAGTTTAGTAGCTCATCGGTTTTAATGATCTCAGTTTTAATTGTTTGGGGAGTGAGTTTAACTAAATCCGGATGGTCCCATGAATGATTACCGATGGCATGACCACCTTGCGCAATACGACTAACCATTTCGGGATGGGCCTGAGCTCGAAGACCTACAATAAAAAAAGTAGCTTTAACACCATTTTGACTTAATATATTAAGAATCTGATTGGTATAAACGGTATCAGGCCCATCGTCGAAGGTTAGTGCAACTACCTTTGATGTATTGGGCCCTTCATAAAATACAACATTAGAGAATCGAGAACTATGCTGTCCGTTTCGGGTTTTAAACTCAGAACCACCGGAAAGGTCGGGAACATCCGAATTTTTAGATCCAATGGATGGACTGGGAATATTGGATGGACTGGGAATATTAGCATTTGGATTATTAACGTTCGGGCTATTAACATTTGGGCCTGTATTCATAACTAATGGATTGTTCGTTGGAGTTTGGTTAGATTTCCCTTGGTCTCGTTGATAGGAGCAACCATTAAGAATCAATAATAAGGATAAACCTACTAGGGGTACAGATACTAAAAATTTAGACAAAAGTCAGTACCTCCTTTTTTTGCGTTATTTTAAGGTTACCCTTAATAGTGTTTAGAAGTCGTTCAAAAGGAATGAAAGTTTTGGAAGTTAGTCGTTAAATTCTCACCGGAGTATAACCTCTGAGTATCGGAGAATAATAATTTAATGGATTACTAAGGGGGCAAGCTTCTAATGTGTGGAATTTCCGGCTTATTTGGTGAAGGGGATTTTATAAATGATCAACGTCTCCAAGCAATGACTCAATTTATGGGACATCGGGGTCCTGATGAAGAATCTTTTTTTATTTCCCCACCACTTGCGTTTGGATTTTCTCGATTGGCAATTGTAGACCTTATCGGTTTGTTCCAGCGCCTTACACCATTTTTAATGGGATTTATAAGTTATTGCCTGGCACAATCCTCGTCGCTAGCTTAAACAATGGAAAAGTTCAGATCAAAACCGAGACATATTGGCAACTTCCGGAGACAAACTTGGATTTACCGTTCAAAGAAGCTTCTAATATTGTTCGAGAAGCTTTAAAAGAGTCCATTTTAATCCGTTGGCCAACCGAAGTCACTGCCGGTTATTTTTTTAGTGGAGGATTAGATTCTTCGGCTCTTGTAGCACTGCATCAAGCCCAGATAAAGGAACCTGTACGAACCTATACCGTAGGTTTTGAGAGACCTCAAACAACTCGTGATTTTCGTTATTATTCGGAACTAGCTCAGGCCGGTGCAGCCGCTCGATACTTAGGGACGAACCACTTTGAACGAGTTATTCCCTTACAAGAAGTAAAAGAATGTCTGTCCCTAATATTGTCTGGAATGGATGAACCTATTGCAGATCCAACGGCTATTCCTTTGTACTTTTTAAGTCAGCTCGCCTTAGCCAACGGTGAAAAGGTTGTGTTTTCGGGTGAAGGGGCTGATGAACTTTTCGGGGGTTATACCACCTATTTCGAACCTGCTAATTACCGACGTATTAATAAATTGCCGGAATTTGTGAAGCGTTTGATGGCAAATATGTTCCCTGATGAAATGAAACGATTTTCCCGTTCCCTCAGTGAACGGTACCTAGGCGTTGGGGGCCTGTTACGAGCCGATCAAAAACGTCAGTTATATTCACTGAAAATGCTTCACTTATCGAAGAAAAATCAAGTATATCCAGCACAAAGTTACCTTGAAGATGAACGCTATTCAGAGGAAGATCGAATGTTACGCTTTGATCTTTGTTCTTGGTTACCTGAAGATGTACTGATGAAATCCGATAAAATGACAATGCTCCACGGTTTAGAAACGCGTTTGCCTTACCTTGGATCAGCAATTAGTAGAGCTTGTTCATGCATTACCCTTTAGCTATAAAATCCATCGTAAAATCAGCAAATGGATACTTAGAAAATCTATGAATCCATATTTACCCCAAAAAATCGTTACTCGACCTAAAAACGGTTTTCCGGTACCAATTACCGCTTGGCTAAGCCAAGAGCTTACTTCGGATATTCAAAGTGTACTTCTCGATCCGGGGCTCAGCATAGGGGAGTTTATTCGATTGAATAAGATTGAGGAAATTGTTAAAACCGAAAGAGACAACCGTTCGGCTCCATTAATCTGGGCCCTTTATACACTAGAAGTTTATTTAAAGCTGGCCATTCCGAAGAAAGAGTTTTATTCCACTTCCATTTCAATCACTGGAAAATAGCCATTGTACCTTTACGTGAAAATTATCAAACATAGAGTCCTTTCAGAGCTCGGATTTGTTTGCTCCGCCTATTGTGTAGGTTCAAGTTCGACCGCCACCCCGGTAATCCTAAGACGTTAGACGACATAGGTCCTTTCAGTTGGACAAGAGTAGATCAAGGTGGAGGTGATAATGAATGAGGAGGGTGCGATACCAGGTCGCATGTAGCCTGGATGGCTACATCGCGGGACCGATCGATGATTTTGATTGGATTACGCCAGAGCCCTCTTTCGACTTTGAGGCGCTCTATGCGCAATTCGACACGTTGCTGATGGGGCGACGCACGTACGAGATTGTAAGCGCAACGGGCGAGGGCTTTCGCGGAAAACAAGTGATCGTCGCCTCGAGGTCGCTTCGGCGAGTGGATCATCCTGAGGTCGGGATCGTAAGCGAGGGCCTTGAAGCACGAGTTCGAGAGCTTCGTGCACAACCTGGTCGGGATATCTGGCTCTACGGCGGTGGGAATCTCTTCTCCCAGCTTCTCGCCTGGAATCTGGTTGATACGGTCGAACCGGCGATCATACCGATCCTTCTGGGAGGTGGGGTGCAGTTGCTCTCCCCGCACGGGGTACGTCGGAGTTTGGCGCTCGTCGGGCACCACGCCTATCCCAGTGGGATGCTTCTCCTCGAATACAAGGTACAACAGGCTGCGGAAGGCACGAATGAATTTCCCGGATAGTCATAATGCCAAACAAAGCCACGGTTTTTGAAGAAACAGGTTGATGCAATGTCCGTGTGTCCGAGCAATTGTTTAATGTGAAAAACGCTTACACCCGATGACAGTAGATGAGTTGCGAAACTATGGAAGATACTGTTCTTTAGATTTTCCTAAGTGTCTGTTGGGGCAAAATTCCTGGTTAGACTTATCTATTCTTGCTTTTTTGTATAAGCTGCCTTATCTATTGTAAATAATAGGGGATATAGTTAAAGAATAGAGGTGATTTAAATTGGATAATTCACCAAATACACAAACACAATCCTCAGAAGTACCATCTGGAGTTATACAAAATAATTTATCAAACATTGAGCCGACAGCTTCAGAACTCGACAGTCTTTGGAAGATGTATTTTACTGAAGGATGGCAACAGCAATGCTAAAACATTGACTTTGACCAACTTTGATGCTTCTGAAAAATGCAAATTTAAACTATTTGTTGCGAATGAGCTAAGGAATTTAATCGAAGACATAATAACTGGGGCTTTAAAGTACGTTATTATTAATGAATAAGAATTCATCAAAAAGGCTTATCCTATATGCACAAAAGACGGTGGCTAAACTTAAGTTTAGTCGCCGTCTTTTGTGCATGTTAACCAAATCAGCAATGTGATCTGAAATTATATCTATAACCTGCATCAGTGATCTGACTAGGTTTTAATAACCCGATTTCATCGTAGTAATGCAGTGTGCGCACACTTATTAGGTAAAAAATTTTATGAATGCTGAACCTTAAGTGGTATTCCAATCACATTTGAAGGAAAAATAAACCCTAAGACATTGATAATAGGGAAGAAATTTAGGAGGGACAAATGATAAAACGATTTAACGACTGGATTGGAGATAAAATCTCTTTTTGGCTATCTACAATGGCAGCCTTTTGGCTTGTGTCCATTTTAGTTCTCACACCGCTTATGTGGCAACGTCCGACAGGCTTGGTGGGTTGGATGCAATATGCTATATCCGTGTTTTTCCAAGGGGCAGCACTACCGGTTCTGGGGTACGTTGCAAGGAAATCCGGGGAGAAACAGGAGCGTTTGTTAAATGAAACCCACGATACTGTAATGGATGAATTGACTATGATTAAAGAAGAGTTGGCATTAGCACGGGAGGAACGGGATGAACTTAAAATTCTTCTCTCTCTGCTACATGCTAAAATTTCGAACTAATGGAACTTCACTTGGAGGAATATAAATGCCAATAGGTTTTTTCGATGCTTCCAAGAAGTCTAATCCGCGCGAAGACAGTGTCTTCGGGTGCAAGCCGGGTTTTCTTTATACGATTAAGTTAAATAGTATGGTTAACTAAAAGAAGATTTCTCTACTAAGGCTAAATTATAGTACATTTTATAGGCAACCCTTTGTCATTTTATATCCGCATACTCTAATCATTCTTAAGTTACGCATTGGTAGGATGATGCGAAGTAAGGTTAAATGATAAGATAATATTATTTGGCACAAAATACTAACATTGAAGGAACATTAAACCCAATATTAAGTGATTTTAGTCATGAAAAGGTGGAAGTATGTGGAATAGAAATTTGAACGCACAGATGAAATTTCTTTTTTGGATAACAATAGCAAACTTCTTAGCTCAAGTTCCTTATTTCTTTCGTTTATATTTCCATGGATTTTCTGATTTGCTAAGGTTGTTTAACATACCTATGATATTAGTGTTTGCTTTATTTATCATTGCATATAACCTTTTGGTTAGACATAAAAAGATTGGTTATTGGTTAATGATAATATTTTTATCTATGGAATTCGTATTTTATCTATTAAATGCTATCGGAGAAGTTGTTAATGGTTTTGGGTTGTTTTTTCACTTATCTAACCCCGACCTTATTCTCCGCATGGTTTTTGCTATCGGATATCTAAACCTTTTTGCATCAGGTTATTTCCTTTTCCTTCTCATTTACAAAAAGCTTACATTTGTGACAGAGGTTGAATAACACAATTAATAACACAATTATGGTTAGGTAATAATTATTTGTTAAAATAGACGTTATTCTTATTAGCACGTAGTTGTATAATTTGTTATTCAATTTCAAAAGACACTTAAGGTCGCAGAAAAATGCCCGACTGCTAGTTTTAAAGCAGTCGGGCATCATTGCTATTTGAATTAAAGCACTCTATCTGTAAAAGGAATCTTCCTGACCAGATATGCAACCGCAAAGCAGAGGGGAATCCCGATGACAGCATCCAGACCGAATTTCAGCTGTGTCTGGATATAGATACCACTGAGGGCACGGGTTAGGAAAACTATAACTGTTGGGTGAATGATATATACAGTAAAGGAATGCCGTGAGAGGAAGCGGCCGAACTTTTTCTCGCCGTTGACGAAGCGGCGGAAGAAAATAATCAATGCCAGGCTCATCCCTATAGCGAAGATAGAATCC